>JALQTG010000141.1 GCA_023264075.1 Crocinitomicaceae bacterium | reverse complement strand
CTGTGCTCGATAATCGCATTGATGTATTAGCTACTGATCACGCGCCTCACACTTTGGATGAAAAAAGTAATACTTATTTCAAAGCACCATCTGGAGGTCCATTGGTTCAAGAAGCATTGATTGCTTTGTTCGAAAAAGCTAAGGAAGGGGTGATTTCGATTGAAAAAGTGATTGAAAAAACTGCCCATGCACCTGCTATTTTATTCGAAATAGAGAAGCGTGGTTTTATCCGTGAGGGATATTTTGCGGATATCGTTTTAGTCAATCCATTGAAGAAAAGACGTGTTGAAAAATCAAATATTCTATACAAGTGCGGATGGTCTCCTTTTGAGGGAATTGAATTTTCGCATTCCATTGATAAAACCTTCGTCAACGGTCAGCTTGTATTCTCAGAAGGTAAAATAATAGAAGGTAGTAACGGACAACGACTAAAATTTATAAGATGATTAAACAACTAACATATATCCTATTGGCGTGTGCATTGATTGGCTTCACACCAGATGCCACGGCACAAACCGGAAAAAAGAAAAAGAAAAAGGGCCAAACAGAAACGCCTCAAAAGGCTCCAGAGAGCAAAGGCGGAGTTCAACCTTATGAAAAAGTGATAACTGCAAAGGCGAAGTCGCAAGAAGGGATGATTACTGTGCATCAAATTGACGAAAAATGGATGTTTGAAATCGATGACACTTTAATAGGGCGAGAGATCATGACAATTACCCGCTACAAACAGACACCAGCTGGCGGTGGTAAGTATGGTGGGGAAGAAGTAAACCGACAAGTAATTAAATTTGAGCTGGCGAAGAATGATAAGTTATTTATGCGTTCGATTACCTATTTTGCAGTGAGCAATGACAGTACTTCGCCAATTTACAAGTCAGTGGATAACTCTAATGCTGCTCCTATTGTCGCTGCTTTCGATATTAAAGCGATTCGAGATAAGGGAGGGAAAAAGGCGTATGTGATTGACGTAACTTCCATTTTTGAAGGGGATGAGCAAATTTTCTCGCTGAATTCTTTTGAGAAGCAACGATTTAATCTTACATCGTTGGAAAAGGACAAGTCTTTTATTGATCGCATTTCTTCGTATCCAATAAACACTGAGGTGCATACCGTGAAAACGTTTAAGGTGAAGCCACCAATGATTACACGATCTCCTACACCGTCGATTGGCACCTATTTCCCGGCTGGTTTAGATGCTGGGGTTGTAACCATTCAGCTCAATACTTCTATTGTACTGCTTCCAAAGACTCCTATGCGCAAGCGTTACTTTGATGCACGTGTAGGGTATTTTGCCAACCAACATGTACTCTTTGAAGAAGGGTCACAACGTGCTGACGCGGAAGTTTTTGCGGTGCGCTGGAGATTAGAGCCTAAGAATGCTGCAGATGCCGAAAAGCAAAAAGCAGGTGAGTTGATTGAGCCTAAAACGCCCATCGTTTATTACATCGACCCAGCAACGCCAGACAAATGGAAGAAGTACCTAAAAATGGGTGTTGACGATTGGAGTGTTGCTTTTGAAGCAGCTGGTTGGAAAAATGCTATTCGCGGTGAATATTGGCCAGAAGGTGATACTACAATGAGTTTAGAAGATGCACGCTTCTCTGTAATTCGCTATTTCGCTTCAGATATTCAAAATGCCTATGGTCCAAATGTTCATGACCCTCGATCTGGTGAGATCATTGAAAGCCATATTGGTTGGTATCACAACGTAATGCGCTTGTTACGTAATTGGTACTTAGTACAGGCCGCAGCGGTTGATCCGCGAGCACGAAATATGAAGTTCGATGATGACTTAATGGGCGAACTCATTCGCTTTGTGGCTTCACATGAAGTAGGACATACCATAGGATTGCGTCACAATTTTGCATCCAGTTCAGCCACTCCAGTTGAAATGTTAAGAAACAAAGAATTTACCGATAAATACGGACACACATCTTCAATTATGGATTATGCTCGTTTTAATTACGTTGCACAGCCCGAAGATGGCATTACCGATTTATTTCCTCGTGTAAATGATTACGATATCTGGGCGATCAAGTGGGGATATAGTTATTTTGCCGATGCGAAATCTGCTGAGGAGGAGAAAAGTATACTTCACGAGTGGACGAAAGAAGCTTACAAAAATCCTCGATTACTATTTGGTACAGAGATTAGTCCATATGATCCACGTTATCAGAATGAAGATTTAGGGGACAACGCTATGCTAGCTTCAGAGTATGGTATCAAAAACTTGAAGCGTATTCTGCCCAACCTACTAGCATGGTCTAGAGTGGACGGAGAGAGCTACCAAGAACTAGATGAGCTTTACAAGAATGTCGTGGGACAGTTCCGACGCTACATGGGACATGTTACCAAAAATGTAGGTGGTATTTATGATACGCCCGTTACCTACGACATGGATCAAAATCAATTCGTCGTGGTGCCCAAAGCATTACAGAAAGATGCTGTTGCGTTCTTGCACATGAACTTGTTTACCACACCATCTTGGTTAATGGAAGAAGCGATTTTGAATAAAATCAAACCAGAATCTGGCGTTGAAGCAATTACAGCGATGCAATCTTCCATATTAAAAAGCCTTTTGTCAGGAGACCGTTTAGTGCGTTTGATTGAAACGGGAGCTATGTCTAAGGAGAACTACCAGTTGGAAGAATTCATGATGGATGTGGCCAACGGAATTTGTGCTGAATTGAAATCAGGAGCTGCGATTGACGTGCACCGTAGAAACTTACAACGTGTATATGTGGATGAGTTAGGGAAACTATTGACCAGCGACAAAGCCTTTGTGACGGCTATTCCAGTAGGAGTAACGTACGGCTTCGACCGAAAAATGGTAAACATCAATCAAACAGATGTGCCAGCAGTAACACGTTACTTATTGGAGCAATTGAATGCTGATGTAAAAAAGAGAATCAGCGGCACCCGTGATATGATGACAAAATTGCATCTACAAGATATGGAGAATCGTATTAGCTCCTTTTTGGATCCCAAGTAAAGGATGAAGGTGTCGACGCGCATAGTATCTATTTTATCTATTTGGATAATCATGGGGGGCTGCTCTTACCAATTGGAAGAAGTAGCTCCCCCAGAGGATTTGATTCCGCGCGATTCTTTTCAATTGGTATTGTTGGATATGATGTTGCTTGAAGGGTATATCAAGACGAAGCACAGTAACGTGCACGATTTTCATCAAATCATGTTGAAATCGGCCATGCCTATCTTTGATAAGTATAAGGTGGATAGCGCGCGTTACGCAAGTTCAATGGATTACTACAGCCACCACCAAGAGATGCTTAAAGAAATGTATCAAGTGGTTCAAGATAGTATAACGCTCTGGTCTGTGAATAAACTGGTGTCTCCTGGAGATTCGATTGTTTTGACTAAGTAAGTGGCAATGTTTTAGACGGTGTCCTGCTATTTCGGGCGGCCCCGATGAAAATAAGTGACGCACCGAATTTTTTATTTTAGGGCAAATGGCGTATGGTGAATAATGAATGAACTGATTATTTTTGTTGGTAATTCAAAAAGAACAGAACCCTTTGAATACGCTCATTCGTATGTTAGTCACCAATTATAGGAAATGGGATTTTCTGGTTTTCGCCTTTCTTACAACTTTTGAGGTGATAACGGGTGAAACATCTGTTTTTTACATCATTTATTTCTTTTGGTGGAATGAATTAATTAATCCGTATTATCGTAGATAATTCGTTTTTTAAGCGCAACCCAAACATAACCTTACGTGAGACAGTCCAAGCTCCATTATTAGGTTCGTTAATTCAAATGGGTATTTATTTTGTGTTCATTGTTGTTTTCTTTGGCGTAATTGAGAATTGGGGAAATGAACAAATTATGTAAACGAATATGGAGATTTTGTTTTTTATAAATTGGTTTTTCAATAGTAATTTGCTCTTCATCTTGGTTGAACGTATTTTTCTTCACCTTAAAGAACAACCGATCGTTGTTAGTTTTGGTCATTTCACGCCAAATATGATTATTCTCCATTTGTCCATTATTATTGGGGGCATACTTATGTTTTTCATTGTGAAGAACTACCCCGAAACCTTTACAAAGGACAATTTATGGGGTGCTGTAATCATTACCTTACCCTTCGTATTGCTAAAAATGTTGATCGATAATTTAACAGCACCAGCAAAGAAAAAATGATTGTTCCAATTTGCAATTAATAACTTTCACTTTTACAAAAGTTTAAGTCTCTTGAGGCTTTTCAAGTCGAATTCTCGTGATTCTGCGTGGCAATAAATTGGGGTAGAACTTAATTATTTCTTAAAAAGCAGTGAAAAAAGATAGATAGTTTTAAAAAGCTGTAACTTTGTAACTATATAAAAGGAACACATGCATCCTAATGGTGTGAAAAAAATTTGGTCACAAATACCTGCGAGCTTTCTCAGTAAGGTATTTATGTTGCCATTACTTTTTGTACATTTTCTTTTCTTTACTGCTTTCGACAGCAAAGCTAGTAGTACAGAAATTGAATTAAGTCAATTTCAATTAGCGCTAAACGATCATTCATCCTTCACTCATAGCAATGCACATATTGATGTGTTGTTATCTGAAGTATATGATTATTTCGGTGAAAAAAATGATGATGACCAAGAGGAGAAACACGTTACTCGTTTTCCGGGATCCAACTCCATAAGTTGTGAAGGTACTTTTTTTATTAGCAGTTCGAATTACTATTGTAATCACCAAAAAATCAAACTCTACGTTCTTTTCCACTCCTGGAAAAGCTTTATTTCTTAATTGTTTTACTGATTGCTAGTTGAGCAGTGCATTGTTGCACTTGTTTAGAGTATTCAATCTCGAGATTGAATTCCGTTCACTAGCCCATTGTTTAATAATTAAGAAAAACGAAATGAAAAATTTATATTTAGTTTCTTGTATTATACTGCCCCTATTGATGACAGGCTGTAAACAAGAACACAATGACACACATGAGTTAGGTACCTTCGAGGTAACAAATCCCATAAAAAAGGACACAACGGTTTTTAATAATTACGTATGTCAAATAAATGCGCATCAGCACATTGAATTAAGAGCACTTGAAAAGGGTTACTTACAAGAGATTCTTATCGACGAAGGTCAATTCGTGAAGAAGGGACAGCTGCTATTTAAAATTCAACGCACGATTTACGAGGCGGAGGTTGAAATTGCTGCTGCAGAAGTTGAGACAGCCAATATTGAGTATTTAAATACAAAAGCGCTAGCAGATAGTGATATCGTTTCCAAAAGCGAATTGGCATTGGCAGGTGCTAATTTAGCGAAGAACAAAGCCGAATTAAAGCTGATGCAAGCACGACTAAACTTCACAGAAATTCGTGCGCCATTTGATGGAATTATCGGTCGGTTTGAAGATGTTCGTTTGGGAAGTTTACTAGACGAAGGGGAGTTATTAACCTCCTTGTCCGATAATAGCATGATGTGGGTGTACTTCAATGTCCCAGAGGCAGTCTATTTAGATTACGCAGAGCAGGTAAAGTCAGTCGGTCCGCAAAAGCTCCAATTGCAGTTGGCAAATTATAAATTATTCAAAAATGAGGGTGTTGTTTCTGCGATTGAATCTGACTTCAATAATAGCACAGGTACGATCCCATTTCGTGCAACATTTAATAACTCTGACCAGTTGCTCCGACACGGACAAACAGGAAATATCCTGTGGCCCTCGGAATTGAATGATGCATTAATTATTCCACAGAAGGCAACTTTTGAAGTCCTGGATAAGAAATTTGTATTTATCGTGGAAGAAGATGGTACCATAAGCTCGAAAGAGATTGTAGTTAAAGCAGAAATGGACCATTTGTACGCAGTAGAAAAGGGACTTAAACTAGAAGATCGAATTCTGATTGAAGGGCTGCGTAAAGTTCAAGATGGCGACATAATCGAATATGACGTTAAGAGTGCTCAAGAGGTGTATGGTCACCTGAAGCTTCATGCCGAGTAGTTCAATAACTGATTAAATCCATAGATATGTTTCAGAAAATACTAAAAAGACCGGTATTAGCTATTGTTATTTCGGTTGTTATCGTTTTTGTTGGATTGCTTTCTATTTTTCAACTTCCTGTTTCTCAATTCCCATCTATTGCACCAACAACGGTTAATATCTTTGTGGCGTATCCTGGGTCTAGTGCGGATGTTTTAACAACATCCACGCTTATTCCTCTAGAGACGGCCATTAATGGCGTGCAAGACATGCGCTACATTGCATCAGATGCAACGAGTGCTGGGGAGGGAACAATTCGAATCATTTTCGAACCGGGTACCGACCCCAATGAGGCGGTAGTGCGAATAAAAACGCGAGTAGATCAAGTGATGCCTAACTTGCCGCCATTGGTGCAGCGAGAGGGGGTTATAATTTCTCCTGTCCAACCAAGTATGCTTCTTTATGTAGATCTCTACAGTGATAAAGAAAGCAATATAGATGAGAAGTTCTTATATAATTATGCCTATACCAAGATTATTCCTGAGCTTCAGCGAATTAATGGGATAGCACGGGCTGATATCTTAGGGGCTAGAAAATATGCGATGAGGGTTTGGTTAAAGCCAGACCGTATGCGGGCGTATAAAATATCTGCCGAAGAGGTGCTAAAAGCTATGGAGGAGCAAAGTGTTATCGCTCGCCCAGGTAGGTTGGGGATTAGCTCAGGTATTGAAGCGCAATCACTCGAGTACGTGCTGACGTATTCAGGTAGGTATAACGAAGCCGAGCAATATAAGAACATCATTATCCGAAGTACAGGAGATGGTGAATCCATTAAGCTAAAGGATATAGCCGAAGTAGAGTTGGGGAGCGAGTTTTTCGATATTTATTCTAATTTGGACGGTAAGGCATCTTCTTCTATTGTGTTGAAGCAAACATTAGGGAGTAATGGTAGCGAAGTAATTGACGAGGTGAAAGCTAAAATCAGTGAACTCAAAAAGGATTTCCCTGAAGGGATTCGCTTCCAGTATAGTTATGATGTATCCAAATTCTTAGATGCTTCTATTGAACAAGTAATCCATACAATTCGTGATGCATTTATTCTAGTTGCACTCGTTGTATTTCTTTTTCTCGGGGATTGGCGCTCTACGCTTATACCAATTCTTGCCGTACCGGTATCGCTTATCGGAGCATTCTTTTTTATTCAAATGTTCGGTTTGTCGATTAACTTGATTACGCTTTTCGCGCTTGTATTAGCTATTGGAGTTGTCGTTGATGATGCCATCGTAGTGGTAGAGGCCGTGCATGCGAAGATGGAAGAAGATCCCAAGTTAACGCCATTTAAAGCAACTCAAAAAGCGATTGGAGAACTTGCAGGGGCTATCATTGCAATTACATTAGTTATGGTCTCGGTATTTATCCCTGTTGCATTCATGACCGGACCTGTTGGAGTATTTTACCGCCAGTTTGCAATTACTATGGCGAGTTCAATTGTAATCTCTGGAATTGTAGCCTTGACACTAACGCCTGTTTTGTGTGGTATGATTTTGAAAAATCAACACGGTAAGCGCCGAAAGTCGTTGTTTGACCGTTTTATTGATTGGTTCAACCGTCAGTTCGAAAAGTTGACAGGACGTTATGTTAAAATACTGAATAAAATTGTAGCTCGACGAGTAGTTACTTTTGGAGTGCTAGCTTTGTTTGTTGCGGGTATTGTATTTGAGAATCAGTTGCTACCATCTGGATTTGTTCCGAATGAAGACCAAGGAACCATCTATGCAATCATACAAACTCCTCCGGGGTCAACTTTAGAGCAAACAAATAAAGTTGCTCAAGAAGTTCAAGAAATTGCCGAAGAATTTGAGGATATTGAATCTGTTACTTCCCTTGCTGGTTACGAAATCATGACGGAAGGAAGAGGCTCGAATGCGGGAACGTGTCTGATCAACTTAAAGTCATGGTCAGAAAGAGAGCATAATGTGCATGAGATCATGGAGGAGTTAGAAGAGAAGATGAAGAATATTGGAGCGGTAATTGAATTCTTTGAGCCTCCTGCAATTCCTGGGTTTGGTTCTTCCGGTGGTTTTTCATTTCGGATGATCGATAAAACGAACTCTACCGATTATCAAGAGTTTGATCGAATCAATCAAGAGTTCTTAAATGCCTTGAAAAAACGTGAGGAACTATCTGGATTATTCACCTTTTTTGCAGCAAATTACCCGCAATATGAGATAGAAATCGATAATCAAGCAGCAATGCAAAAAGGAGTTTCGATTGGTGCAGCCATGGAGAATCTAAATATTTTGATTGGTAGTACGTATGAGCAAGGCTTTGTTCGTTTTGGTCGATTCTTCAAAGTGTACACACAAGCTGCGCCTGAATATAGAAGGTATCCATCTGACTTAGAAGAGTTGTTTGTTAAAAATGAAAGTGGTGAAATGGTTCCGTATTCGTCATTCATGAAGCTTACCAAGACACAAGGCCCGAATGAGATTACACGCTATAACTTGTATAATTCAGCCGCAATCCGTGGTCTTCCAGGGCATGGTTTTACCACTGGAGATGCGATTAATGCAATTAAAGAGGTGGCTGAGCAAAACTTACCTAAGGGATACGATATAGCTTGGGAAGGTCTTTCTTATGATGAAGCCAACCGAGGATACGAAGCGCTAATCATCTTTTTGGTTGTTGTGTTTTTTGTATACCTCGTTTTGGCGGCTCAGTATGAAAGCTTCGTTTTACCGTTGGCGGTCCTACTTTCTCTTCCGATAGGAATTTTCGGTACGTTTTTTATGCTCCAATTGATGGGCCTAGCCAATGATATCTATGCGCAAATTGGAATGATCATGTTGGTTGGACTACTTGGTAAAAATGCAGTATTGATTGTTGAGTTTGCCGTTCAAAAACAACAAGAAGGGGCAACAGTTTTGGATGCTGCTATCGAAGGAGCTAAGGTACGTTTTCGTCCTATTTTGATGACCTCTTTTGCCTTCATAGCAGGACTCTTACCATTAGTTTTAGCGCATGGAGCTGGTGAAATTGGTAACCGAACAATCGGTTCAGCCGCAATGGGAGGTATGTTGTTCGGTACTATTTTCGGAATATTAGTCATACCCGGACTCTACTTTTTGTTCGCGAGTATGATTAAGGGTAAAGACTTGATACAAGGTGAAGCCCATTCTTCAGTTTCTCAGGAATACGTTGAAAACAACACGTGATTCTCTTTTTAGAAAATGAAAAGTGGTTGTGACTAGAACAAGTTGTAAACGAAACAATAAGAAAAATGAAAAAATATAAAATAGTCTATAAAATTGGGTTTTTAATCCCTTTTGGATTCATCCTTTTTAGCTGTAATTCCTCAAAAAACGCACTAAAAGAAGTAAATAATTATTTGCCTGAGAGTTATGTAGGACAGGACGAGGGAGACACAATGCATGTGGCAGAAATCAGCTGGAAAACTTATTTTGATGATGCTCATTTGATTGCCCTCATCGATACAGCGCTTGAGAATAATCAAGAGCTAAATATCGTTTTGCAAGAAATTGAGATGAGTCGCAGTGAGGTGATGGAGAAAAAAGGAGAGTACTTACCTTCAGTGAATGTGGGGGCGGGTGTTGGTGCAGATAAAACGGGAAGATATACGCGAAATGGAGCTGTTGAGCATAACCTAGAAATTGCTCCAGATAAAGAATTTCCTGAACCTTTGGGTGATTTTGTAATCGGAGCGACTGCTTCTTGGGAAGTCGATATTTGGCGTAAATTACGCAATGCTAGAGATGCTGCTGAATTGCGATATATGGCCCAACAGGAGGGTAAGAACTTCCTGGTAACTTCGTTAATTGCGGAAATTGCGAAGTCTTATTATGAACTCATGGCATTGGATAACCAATTGGAAATAATCAATAATAATGTTTTGATTCAAACGGAGGCTTTGAAAAAAGTGAGATTGCAAAAGGATAATGCGCGTGCAACTCAGCTCGCGGTAAACCGATTCGAAGCACAATTACTGAAAACAACGAATCTTCAGTACAATATCCGCCAACGCATAATGACAACGGAAAATCGAATTAACTTCTTGATTGGTAGGTACCCTGAAAAAATAAGTCGAAATTCTTCTTCTTTTTTAACTTCGGAAGTGGATAGCATTCGAGCAGGTATTCCTTCACAATTACTTTTAAATCGACCAGATGTTCGTCAGGCAGAACATCAGTTAGAAGCTGCTAATTTGGAGGTGAAAGTGGCACGCGCGGATTTTTATCCGAGTTTAGGCATTTCATCTGGAATAGGTTTTCAGGCATTTAATCCTAGTTTTTTATTTAGTCCAGAGTCAATAGCGTTGAACCTGGCTGGAGACTTGATAGCGCCTTTGGTGAATAAGAAAGCGATTCGCGCAAGATACAATATGGCGAGTGCTTCACAAATACAAGCTGTTTACAGTTATGAGCAAACGCTGCTGTTGGCCTACACGGATGTGCTAAACGAGCTGAATAGGTTGGAGAACTTCTCAAAGAGTGTGGAAATGAAATCGAAAGAGGTAGGTATATTGAATAATTCCATTCAAATTGCAAATAGTTTATACCAAAATGCGCGTGCGGATTATGTCGAAGTACTCTTAACACAAGAGGAGGTATTAAATGCAAAAATTGAATTGGTAGAAGTGAAACTGGATCAGCTTTTCTCTAAGGTGGATATATATCGTGCCCTAGGTGGTGGATGGCGGTAGTTAGTTATGAGTCGGAAGGAATACATTTTGCTAAATGTCTTTGCTCTCGGCTTCTTCTTCTCATCCAATAATTTATTACATTTGTTAAAAACAATATTACGGGTATGTACGGCAAAATAAAAGAACATTTAGCAGAAGAATTGACCAACATTAAAAACGATGGAGTTTTTAAGCGAGAACGCGTGATTACTACACCTCAAGGTGCTGAAGTGCACGTGAGCACAGGAGAGGATGTGGTGATTATGTGTGCCAACAATTATCTTGGATTGTCCTCGCACCCTGAAGTGATCCAAGCGGCTAAAGATGCGTTAGATACGCATGGATTTGGGATGTCTTCCGTTCGTTTTATTTGTGGAACACAAGATATTCATAAGACACTTGAAAAGAAAATTGCCGACTTCTACGGTACAGAAGACACGATTTTATATGCGGCTGCTTTTGATGCGAACGGTGGAGTTTTTGAACCCTTGTTCGGACCAGAAGACGCGATTATTTCAGATGAGTTGAACCATGCGTCAATTATCGACGGGATTCGTTTGTGTAAAGCTGAACGTTATCGCTATAAGCACAGTGATATGGCAGACTTGGAGGAGCAATTGAAAAAAGCGCAAGATCAGCGTTTCCGTATTATTGTAACGGATGGTGTATTCTCTATGGACGGTGACATTGCTAAAATGGATCAAATTTGTGATTTAGCGGATAAATATGATGCGTTAGTGATGACCGACGAATGTCACTCTGCTGGATTCATCGGAAAAACTGGTCGCGGGGTTCCCGAGTATTGTGGTGTTTCAAACCGTGTAGACATCATCACCGGAACACTTGGAAAAGCGCTTGGTGGTGCGATGGGTGGATATACAACGGGTAAAAAGGAAGTTATAGAAATGTTGCGTCAGCGCTCACGTCCATATTTGTTTTCGAATTCATTAGCTCCTTCTATTGTTGGAGCTGCAAATAAAGTATTTGATATTTTAGGATCGAGCACGGAGCTGCGTGACAGATTAGAAGAAAACACAATTTATTTCAAAAAAGCCATCGTGGAAGCTGGTTTTGATATCGTGAAGGGAGACTCACCAATTGTACCGATCATGTTATATGATGCGGCCTTATCACAAAAATTTGCAGATCGATTATTGCAAGAAGGTGTATACGCTATTGGTTTCTTTTATCCAGTCGTACCGAAAGGAAAAGCACGTATCCGTACTCAAATATCGGCGGCACATACAAAGGCGCATTTAGATAAAGCGATTGCGGCGTTTATAAAAGTTGGTAAAGAATTGGATGTGATTAAGTAATCACTTTGATAAGAGAACATCTATGAATAGAAGTACCATCAATGCTGTGGTGATTATCGGAGTACTTTCGATACTCAGCATCTTGGTGATACAGATTTTTTGGATCAATCAAACAATCGATACCCAGGAAAAAGCGATTCAAATTCAAGATCGACAAGATAGCCTGAATTTGAAGCAGTTTGAAGAGCAGGTGCGCGTGGCTTTGCGAAATGTGGTGGAGGAAATCAGTACACTTCATGCCGATAGTAGTGACTTGTACGGCGCGGTGAAACAACAAAGGTCAAACTATTTTTTGGTTGATGTAAACGAAGATTTACACCCTTATTATTTAGAACAGCTCCTCAAGCGTAACTTTTACGACCATGGGATATCTAGTAACTTTCAATACGGGATATATGATTGCTATAACGACAGCATCGTGTATGGGAATATTATTCGGTATTCTAGAGATTCGTTGTATAATCCTATCTCAGACACTTTAACGGGTATAACTTCCCCAGGTTTGGCTTGGAAAAAGGATGGGCACTATTTCACGGTTTTCTTCCCAGATATTTCAGCGCAACCGCATGAAGCAAGCTTGAATACACAGGAGTCACCGTGGGTTTACTTGATGATTATTGTGGGTCTTATTCTCGCATTTTTTGCGTTTACAGTCTCCATAATTATTCGTCAAAAGCGGCTTTCAGAAGTAAAGACCGATTTCATTAATAACATGACCCACGAACTAAAAACACCTATTTCAACAATCGGGTTGTCGAGTGAAATGTTGTTGCGTGAGGATTTTTCGAATGATGCTGAGCGTTTAAAGCGATACGCTGGATTAATATATAAGGAAAACAAACGGTTAGAGCATCAAGTAGAACGTGTTCTCAATATCGCTAAGCTCAATAAGAATGAATTGAGTCTAAAGAAAACGACGCTTCATTTGCATGAATTGATTGAAGAAGCTGCGGATAGCTTCCGTTTTAATCAGCTGCAGTCTGGCGGCGAAATTAGATTAGATTTGCGGGCAGATCCTGACGACATAAGTGGAGATCAGGTACATATCACGAATGTGATTTTTAACTTGATTGACAATGCTGTGAAATATTCAAAGGAGAAGCCAGAAGTTTCCGTGTCTTCAATCAACGATAAGAGAGGTATACTACTCACTTTTTCAGATAAAGGCATTGGAATTCGTAAGGAGGACATAAAATTAATATTCGATAAGTTCTATCGTGTATCAACTGGTAATGTGCACGATGTGAAAGGGTTTGGATTAGGATTATATTATGTGAAATTAGTAGTGGATGCGCATGGTGGCACAATTCATGTAAAAAGTCAGCCTGGCGAGGGAACTACATTCACACTTTGGTTGCCACGCAAATAAATACAAACATGATGAAAGCACCGAAAATACTATTAGTGGAAGACGATACAAGTCTGGGATTCATTATTTCTGATCAATTGAAGTCTATTGGCTACCATGTTACGCTATGTTCAGATGGAATGGAGGGGTTTAAGCGGTTCAATGATGAACTTTTCCACATGTGTATTTTCGATGTGATGATGCCAAAAAAAGATGGATTCACGCTGGCAAGAGAGATTCGACAAATGAACGCTGAAATTCCAATTTTATTCTTAACTGCCAAATCAATGACTGCGGATAAGGTGGAAGGATTTAATGCCGGAGGCGACGATTACCTCACCAAACCATTCAGTTCTGAGGAGTTATTATTGCGTGTAAAAGCGCTATTAAAAAGAGTTAATATTGTTGAAGAAGATCAAGATGATAAGCTTATAAAAATTGCTACTTATATTTTTGACACAGCGAATTTCATTCTTACGCATCCGGAATTTGATAAAAAACTAACCAAGAAAGAAGCGCAAATATTAGTGATGTTGTGTAAATTCAAGAATCAAGTCCTTCCTAGGGAAATTGTATTGAATGGTGTATGGGGACAAGACGATTATTTTGTTGGAAGAAGTTTGGATGTATTCATTACTAAGCTAAGAAAGTACCTCTCTCACGATGATAACGTGGCGATTCAGAATATTCACGGAATCGGCTTCAAGCTAGAGGTGAAAGAATAAGAGTAGCTTTGCCAGTACCGTGTTAATCTCTTTTTTTTGGCTGCGTCCCAACAAAATCTTTTAAGTAATAAGGTTCGAAATAAGCCACATTCTCAATTTCTCCAGCTCGTAGTTTTTCTTGAGCAAGTGCAATTTGCCCTTGGATGGAAGAGTAGATTTCTGCATCAACGAGAATATTTCGATGCTCCCAAATGGTCTTTAGTTTTTCTGCTCCGTCTCCACAAATTACAAAAGGTTCAAACTCTCCATAGCTCTTTGCGTCTATCACATCGGCAGAAATAGGCTTTAGCAGTTCGAGGTGTTCGTTGTAGATACTTGAGAAAATTTCCATGCGACGCGCGTCAATTGCTGCGCAGAGTGTTTTTCCAGGATATTTTTGCTGCGCTTGAGTGGCAAGACTGATGAGGGCATCCACCGCGATTAACGGTATATTTAGCGCATAACACAATCCTTTCGCTGTGGAGACACCTATTCTTAGTCCAGTGTAAGAGCCGGGACCAGAAGTAACTGCAACAGCATTAAGGTCTTTCATTACCCACCCTGCTTTCTGTACAACTTCATGAATGAATAAGGTGATGTTTTCGGCATGCGTGAAGTCGGCGGATAATTCTTCTTTAATAGCGATCAACTTGCCATTTTCTGAAACCCCCACCGAACAAGCTTTTGTAGCTGTTTCAATATGTAGTATTTTCGCCATCCTGTAAATTCTGAATTCTAACTTCGTAAATCTGTCCTACAAACACGCTAAAACCATCATTTCCATACCCACTTTTAACGCGTTAGGATCAATGTCAAATCTGGGGTGATGGACACCATATGTTATACCTTTTTCCTCATTGCGAACACCTATTCTAAAAAAACAGGTGGGAATCGTTTGTGAATAGAATGAAAAATCTTCCGCAGTCAAACGAATAGGTAGCTCTACGACATTTGCAGTGCCTAACTGTTCTATCGCTTTCGCTCGAAGTTCTTGCGTGAGAACCGGATCATTTTCAAGAAATGGATATCCTTTGCTTATTTCCACATCAACGGTTGCTCCATGAGCCAAACCGATATATTCTGCTTGACGCTTGATACGTTTTAACGCTTCCGCTCTCCAAGCTTCATCCATCGTTCTAAACGTTCCCTTTAAATATGCTTTTGGAGGAATGATGTTCGTAGCTCCTAGTGCTTCGAAATGTCCAAAAGAAAGCACACATGGGATTTTAGGATCACATTGTCTACTCACAAGCTGCTGTAGCGAAGTAACAATTTCAGCGCCGATTAAAATGCTATCAATCGCTTGATGCGGAGTAGCTCCATGTCCACCTTTCCCATTGACGGTTATATAAATTTCGTCGCACGAAGCCATGTAAAGCCCTTCTTTAAACCCTGTTTTCCCTGTTTCTAAATCCGGGAATACATGTAAGGCGTACATTTTTTCAACAGAGGGATTTTGTAGGCATCCTGCGGCAATCATTAGACTTGCACCACCCGGATTCTTTTCCTCTCCCGGCTGGAAAATAAGTTTAACAGGTTGGTTTAACTCATTTCTATTGTTCCACAAAATTTCTGCTGCGCCCAGCAATATAGCTGAATGCACGTCATGACCGCACGCGTGCATTACCCCTTCGTTTTGTGACTTATAGGGAACATCATTTTCCTCATGAATCGGAAGTGCGTCCATATCCGCGCGTAAACCAATGCAAGGCATGGTTTTACTGTGATGATCTCCACGAATCATCCCTACGATACCAGTGTCTGCAACCCCCGCTTGATGAGGTATACCAATACTTGTTAATTGTTCAGAAATATAGCGCATCGTGGCATTTTCCTGGTAGGAAAGTTCTGGATGTTTATGCAAATATTCCCGATAGCCGACTACTTTTTCAAAGAGTCGTTCTGCTGCTTCTTTGATATGTTGGTTAAGTATCATGGCGCAGTTCAATAATCCCTGAATAAATCATGCGAATGGCTACATAAGCCATCACCAAGCCAAAGATGGATTTAACAATAGCAGGGGACAACTTGAGTGAAAGTTTCGAGCCGAAATATCCACCAAGGATAAACGCTACAGCGATTATAGCGCCATAAGCAAGGTTGACTTGGCCGGCTTTGTAATAATTCATAAATGCTAAAATTCCAATTGGAGGAAGCATGAGGAATAAGGACGTGCCTTGGGCCGTGTGTTGGGGAAATCCGATTACGTAAATGAGCGCTGGAACGATAATGACTCCACCGCCAATACCAATAAAACCGCTCATTATTCCGCCGAATAATCCGATTAGAATAAGAATAATCAAAGTTCCGAAGCTCATAGTTATCTTTTCTGCGTTACTGGGTAAAATTAAGGAAATGTTTTGAATTGGGAAATCAACGAATTCTTGATGGTTTCTGTGATACTTTTCAGAGGGAATTCAATACATCCTATTATTTCGTAAGCTCTTTAAATACCTCTTCTAGCGATTTTTCTTCTTTTCGAAGTGTAAGAATTAATAGGTCCTTCTCTTTTGCATATTGTGCAATGATTTTTCGAATATCGTTATCGAGGTTAGCTTCTAATAAAAATGAATTCGTTCCTACTTCCTCTACCTTTCGAATGGTAGGTATTTTTGACAATTGATTGCGCGAAACCTTTCCTTCAAATTCTACATATACGACTTGGGTAGCTGAGTTTTGTTGCAATGCACTTGCACTTTCGTTAGCGACGAGAGTTCCGTTTTTGATAATGATGACTTTGTCACATACTGCTTCAACTTCTTGCATGATGTGCGTGGAAAGCATCACCGTTTTTTCTTTACCAATCTTTTTGATCAACGCTCGAATGTCTTCTAATTGATTGGGATCTAAACCAGAAGTCGGCTCATCCAAAATTAATACTTCCGGATTGTGAATCATGGCCTGTGCTAAACCAACGCGTTGTCGGTAACCTTTGGATAGCGCTCCGATTTGCTTGTGTTGCTCGCGTTGCAATCCCACCATTTCAATCATCTCATCGATTCGCGCCTTTCTGTTTTCGATTTTATATACTTTACCAACAAAATCGAGGTACTCTTTTACATACATGTCTAAGTACAATGGATTATGCTCGGGCAAGTAGCCAACAAGCTGACGAACTTTCATGGGATGCTCCAAAATATTGTGGCCACACACCTCAACAACACCTTCTGTTGCAGGAATAAATCCCGTAATAATTTTCATCGTCGTAGATTTTCCAGCTCCATTTGGTCCTAAAAACCCGAGGATTTCACCGTTTTTTGCTTCGAAAGAAATATTATCTACCGCCGCTTGATCGCCGTAATACTTTGTAAGATGTTTAACCGAAATCGACATGCTAAAAAATTTACCACGAATATAAGGGTTTTTGTATAATGTCGGTCGTCAAAAAGCGCAAGGGTAGCGAATAGCGTAAAGAGCATTTTTTGTATCTTTATATTTATGAAAGTAATCAACCCTTACGACAATACCGAAATAGGCGAAATAGAATTAGTAACGATTAAATCGGCGTTTCAAAAAGTTGAACGCGCAAAGCAAGCGGAGGTCACAATGCGCGCTTTATCTTCCTTTCAAAAGTCAACCATTCTGAACCAAATAGTGGACGGAATAAAGGAACGCTTTGAAGAATTTGTGACAACCATTTCTAATGAAAGCGGTAAGCCCTATATCTATGCGAAAGGTGAAGTTCAACGCGCCATCGAAACATTTACCATTGCTGCCGAAGAGTGTAAACGTATTCCGCATGAATCATTCGACCTAGATGCTTCTGCAAAAGGGAAGGGTAGAAGAGGAGAATATCGTTATTTCCCAGTAGGCGTGGTTTTTGGTATTTCACCCTTTAATTTCCCATTAAACTTAGCGGTACATAAAATTGCGCCAGCCATTGCTGCGGGTTGCCCGATTGTTTTAAAACCTTCCTCTAAAACTCCGCTTACGATGGAGTTATTAAATTCGGTTATTGCAGCATCAGATTTGCCTGAAGGGGGATTTACCGTGCTGCATTGTACGCGAGAAGTAGGGAATGAAATCATTCAGCATCCCAATATCAATGTATTATCGTTCACAGGCTCACCAGCTATCGGTTGGGAAATGAAAGCGAAGGCTGGAAAGAAGAAAGTAATACTGGAATTAGGTGGAAATGCGGCGGCTATTGTTTGTAAAGATGCCAACTACGGTTTAGCCTTGGACGAGCTGACAGTTGGAGCTTTTGCCTATTCAGGTCAAGTGTGTATTCACACACAACGGATTTATGTGCACCAAGAATTAGTAGATCAATTTAAAAAGGACTTCGTTTCACGCGCTCAACAATTGACCGTTGGAGACCCGTTGGCTCCCTCTACCAATTTTTGCGTTATGATTGATGAGCAAAACGCGAAACGAGTGGAGTCGTGGGTGAATGAAGCAGCGGCTGCCGGTGCTCAAGTGCTGTTAGGTGGAAACCGTGAAGGAGCATATTATCCGCCAACAATTCTAACCAATGTTCCAAAAGATTCGAAAGTGCGAAACGAAGAAGTGTTTGGTCCGGTGGTGATTATTGAATCATTCAATACCCTGCAAGAAGCAATCGATGAAGTAAATGATTCCCGTTGGGGATTGCAAGCATCGATATTTACGGATAGTATCATTCAATTGAATCAAGCATTCGACGAGTTAGAAGTTGGGGGTGTTATTCATAACCTTTCTACTACTTTCCGTGTGGATGAAATGCCTTATGGAGGTGTTAAGGACTCAGGATTTGGAAGGGAAGGAGTGAAATATGCGATGATGGATTATCTCGAAGGGAAGTTACTTATAAGATAGGTCACCCATCAACGGCATTGGATATATTTATATTCTTAAGTATAAAAAATGATTTTTGTCATATTTAATTGATTTTTTTGTAAATTAATTGAATCAAGGTACCTTTGACTTATGAAACTCAGGTTCATATATTTATGTGTAATTTCGATTTGGGGATATATTCCATTTTTTTTCTCCCAAAGTGAAGTTATTTTTAATGGAGGAGAATCAGGCACTTGGACTTTACCTTGTGGAGTTACCGATATTACAGTCGAAATATGGGCTGCAGGCGGTGGCGGTGGTAAAGGAGTAAAAGCATCTAGCGGCGGCGGCGGCGGCGGCGGCGGAGAGTACATTATTGTTTCTTTGTCAAGTTTAAGCGCTGGTTCTCAGTTCACTTACAATGTTGGAATTGGTGGTGCTGGATCATCTGGAGGGGGTGATAATGGATTCGCTGGGGGAGATTCAAATTTTGATTCTTACATAGCACAAGGCGGACAAGGTGGATTTGGTCTAGGAGGTGCAGGAGGTGCAGGAGGCTCATATGGAGGTATTGGTTCATCGGCTGGCTCAAATGGGGATAATGGAAATATTCCGGTGTCACCAAATGGCGGAGCTGGAGGTAATAACGGACTAAATTTAAACGGTGCTCCTACAACTACTTCTGATGGTGTTGGCTTGTCAGGAGGTATAGGAGGTGGCGGTGCTGGAGGAATGAAACCTGGTGGTGGTTCAAGTCATGGTGGTTCGGGAGGGAATGGTCAAATAAAAATCACCTATACAGATCCATATATTGGCTCCTTTGCAGGTGCTGATTTAGAATTTAATTGTAATGATTTTACAAGCCAAAATTTGGGAGCTGTACCTGCTTCACACTACGAGAGGGTAACGATTTAACCCTCATAAGCTGGGGCGCCATGATAAAAGAGACAATGGAAGCTGCCGACCAACTCGCCGAACAAGGCATTGATTGCGAGGTGATCGATGTCGCA
>JALQTG010000327.1 GCA_023264075.1 Crocinitomicaceae bacterium | reverse complement strand
CAATGCTACCCCTTCTTCGTAGGCTGTTTGTGCGGCTTTCAAAATCTTGTAGTTGTCTGCTTCAGCAAATACAACGCGTTTTGGATTACGTTCAGCTTTTTCAGTAAGTGTGCGAACGAGCTTATTGTCTAATCCGAGTCTTTTCTTCAGTTCAGCGTCGTACTTATCCCAATCTTGGATTGGGTTTTTAGCTACTCCTGAGTCCATAGCTGCTTTTGCAACGGCAGGAGCAACGTAATATATTAATCGTGGGTCTAATGGTTTTGGAATAATTTGTTCCTTACCAAAGGAGATGTTTTTTTCACCGTATGCTTCACTTACTTCATCTGGCACAGATTCTTTTGCGAGGGCTGCAATAGCGTGCACAGCAGCTAATTTCATTTCTTCATTAATAGTTGTTGCTCGAACGTCCAATGCTCCCCTAAAAATATAGGGAAAACCGAGAACGTTGTTCACCTGATTAGGATGGTCTGAACGTCCTGTTGCCATGATTAAATCTTTTCGAGTACTCATGGCATCTTTGTATGTGATTTCTGGATCCGGATTAGCCAATGCAAAAACGATAGGGTTTTTTGCCATTGACTTTACCATCTCTTTAGACATCAACCCACCTCGTGAAAGTCCAAGGAACACATCAGAACCAGAAATAGCGTCTTCTAATGAAACATTTTTTTCATGCACGGCAAAAAGTGCTTTGTTCCCCTCGAGTTCTTTTCGCTCTTTACAAAGAAGTCCTTTACTGTCAAACATATACATGTTCTCAGGTTTGGCGCCTAAGGAACGGTATAGTTTTCCGCAAGACATCGCAGACGCGCCTGCTCCGGAGATTACAATTTTAACTTCATCAATATTTTTGTTGGTCAATTCTAAGGCGTTCAACAGGGCGGCAGAAGAAATAATGGCAGTACCGTGCTGATCGTCATGCATGATTGGAATATCGAGTTCCTTCTTAAGGCGCTCTTCAATTTCGAAGGCTTCAGGTGCTTTAATGTCTTCTAGGTTAATCCCTCCAAAAGTTGGAGCAATTGCTTTCACGGTTTGTATAAATAACTCAGGGTCATTTGCATCAACCTCAATATCAAACACATCAATATCTGCGAATATTTTAAAAAGCAATCCTTTTCCTTCCATCACAGGTTTCGATGCAAGCGGGCCGATGTCGCCAAGACCTAATACAGCAGTGCCGTTAGAAATTACTGCTACCAGATTGGCCTTGCTCGTATATTTATAAGCGTCATCAGGGTTTTCAGCAATTTTTAAACAAGGCTCGGCAACGCCAGGTGAATATGCGAGTGATAAGTCGCGTTGAGAGCTATAGGGTTTGGTTGGGATAACTTCAATTTTACCCGGCTTCCCTTGTGAGTGATAGTCGAGTGCATCTTGTTTTCTAATTTTAGCCATAGCTTCTTTGTTGTCTAATTTGAGGCGGTAAAGGTAATAAAATCAACTACAAGAACATAGTGTAATCGGTAAATTATGCAAAGGATAAATGGGTTGGAGTGCGAGTGATTTTAATCCACAAAAAAAAGCGATTGTTCTGCAATCGCTTTTCAAATATTATATTGAAAACTAGTCTTTTATTACAAGCTTTCTAGAAGGAAGGATTTCTCCATTGGGAAGTTTCACAGTATACAAGTAAACACCTCTTGAAAGCGAGCTTAATTGAATCGCTTCGTTTTCAGATTTCAACCTTGCTTTTAGAACGGATTTCCCTAATACATTAATGATTTCAATGGTGCTTCCAGCAGGAGCATCATTGAATGACACTTTTCCGCTTGTAGGGTTTGGGTATGCGTATACGTCTAAGTTTTTATAATTTGTTGGGATGTTCAAGGAGCAATCTTCTCCTCCAACCTTATATTTAATTCGAATTGTATCTAACACGAAACCAAATTCGTCAATTACGAAGTAATCGTGAATTGCACAAAACGCAACTCCTTCAGGAACAAACTGCGGTTTGAAAATCATGGATTCACCATCTGTCAATGTTGTTGAGTTTGGTGTAGTGTAGGAAGGAGTATCTGTTGCACTGTAACATAAATCATTGTCACAAATTTGATCTTCAGCACTATTTCCGATGACGCGATCTCTCCTAAAGCGAACGGTAATATTAGACCCACTTATGTTTTTGACACGTAAGTCCACATAAACTGAAACATCTGAAACACCACCTTGAACGACGTGTTCCGTACCGTTTAAAATTACAGTCGGATTGGTATATTCATATATTTCAATTTGACCGATTGCGGCAAATGTGAAAACCGCTGAGCAAAGAAGTAAGAGTTTTTTCATGTGAAAATATTATAGCGTTCTTAACAAATATATTAAACCTATTTTATAAACGCAACAATTATTCCAAAAACGCGCCAATTATTTAATTTTAGGATTTCAAGAATACACGTAATTCGTGTAAAAACCATAATTCATATTTCAATGGTTCTGCATAAATTTGAAATGTAATTTTTAATACAAAAAACTATGAAAAAACTTATATTTAGTTTAACCCTTTTTATTGGAGGTTCGACTTTTGCCCAATTGCCTGATAATGGTATTTTAACACAGAACATTATTATTACCGATATTAATGGAAATACGCATGATGTGTTTTCTATTTTAGATTCAGGGAAGCCTGTAATTCTTGACTTGTTCGCAGAATGGTGCGGGCCATGTTGGAACTATCATAACTATGCGGGAGGTAGTTTTAACCATCCAAATGGAGGAGCATTGAAAGATTTATACAATCAGTATGGTCCAGCGGGAACAGACGAGTTAATGGTTATTGCCGTTGAAACTGATGCAAGTACAGCACAGTCGTTGCTTTATGGTGGAGCCGGGACTGGTGGATGGGATTGGGTAACCGGAACACCTTATCCCATGGCAGATCAAAATATTGGTGGGATTTTTAATCAAGGATATTATCCGACTATTGTAATGATTTGTCCAGATCGTTCTGTTACTGAAGTGGGTCAAGGCTCTGTAGCCCAGCATTATGCAGCTTCTCAGGCTTGTCCAGCGGCTCCAACGGGAACCAATGATGGTCGTTTGAACGCTTACTTAGGAGACACAGAATCTTGTGGAGATGTTGCAGTCGATGTATTGTTACAAAATTTTGGTTCTGCGAACTTAACGTCTGCTACAATCAAAGCCTACATTGGTGGAGTTGAAGTAGCCTCTACAAACTGGACTGGTAATCTTGCTCAGTTTGAAGTTGATCAAGTAAGTGTGGGAACAATTTCTATCGCTCAAAATGAGACGCTTGTTATTGAAATTGATGGTACAGATGATGACGTTTCAAATAATTCGTTGAATGTTAACTTGAACTATACAAGCAACGATAACTACGGAGATGTTACGGTAACGATCAACTTAGACCAGTACCCAGAAGAGACTTCTTGGAACATTAAAAACGGTGCTGGAGTAACCATTGCTTCTGGTGGTCCTTATGCAAGTGCTGCTGACTACTCTCAAATTCAACAAACTGTTTCTATACCTACTACTGGATGTTTCTACTTTACAATGATCGACTCTTATGGTGATGGTTTGAATGGATCACAATGGGGTGGTAATGATGGTAACTATGAATTGCGTGATGAGCAAAATGCACTAATCGTGCAAGGCGGAGGTACTCAGCAGTGGGACGAAGCTAAAAAAGCATTCAAAATTGCTGGACTACTTTCAGTGAATGACATTGAAGACTTTACTCAGTCAATTACTGTGTTCCCTAATCCAACAGCTGCCATAGCTACAATTAAGTTTGAAACACTAGATGTTGCTCAAACTACCGTGTCTATTGTTAATGCAGTCGGTCAAGTGGTTTACAATGTTGATTTAGGTGTTGTTTCTGGAACACAATCATTAGATATTGACGCAACGCCACTAGAGGATGGATTATACTTCGTAAACATTACTTCAAACGAAGTAACTGCTACGAAGAGATTTACAGTTGCACATTAAGCACATACAATTGATAAGAGAGGCGAGTAATTTCGCCTCTCTTATTTTTTAGGCACATTATTGGTAGGTTCACCAAGAAAAACAAATTACTATGAAGAAATTAATTACAACAGTTTGTTTAACAGTAATATTGGGATTGGCATTTGGTCAAGAGCAGAAAGAAATTTTTGATAAAAAAGTTCCAGCCGTTGATTTAAAGGATGTAAACGGAAAAACTTGGAACACTGGTGAAATCGCGAATGATGGTAAGCCAATTGTAATTTCATTTTGGGCGACTTGGTGCTCTCCTTGTAAAAAAGAGTTGAACACAATTCATGAAGACTTCATTGATTGGGTGGATGAAACGGGTGTCAAATTGATAGCTGTGTCCATAGATGATGAGCGAACCAAAAGTAGAGTCGCGCCTTACGTTGATTCAAAGGGATGGGAGTATGATGTTTTACTAGATCCAAATGGAGAGTTTAAACGTGCCATGGGAGTAAATAATGTGCCTCACACGTTCGTTATTGATGGTGCGGGAAAAATTGTTTATTCGCACAACAATTATGCTCCGGGTGATGAGATCAAATTATACGAATTACTCCTTGAACTTTCATCCAATTAAACTTACAGTGTGATGAGGATTTCTTTAGTAACAGTTGTTTTTTTCGGCTGTATTCAATTCTATTTTTCCCAAGGTTCCATTTCTGGAAATATTGAAACAATTTACCAATACTTAGTTACAGACACTTTAATTGGTGCTGATCAGCCAGCAGAGAAATCGTTGGTCAATTCTTACGCGAACATAAACTATCGAAATCAAGGCTTTAAAGCAGGAGTGCGTATGGAGGCCTATATGCCGCGTATCTTAGGTTACCCTGACCGTTTTGATGGGGCAGGATTGGGATATCGTTATTTTGGTTATGAGAACGAATTGGTAGATGTTACTTTCGGTAATTTCTACGATCAGTTTGGTTCAGGGTTAATTTTTCGTTCGTATGAAGACAGAGCACTTGGACTAGACAATATGATGAATGGTTTTCGCGTGAAGTTGAAGCCGTTTAAAGGAATTGTGCTTCGAGCAAATTACGGAAGACAGCGCTTTTCCTTTTCCGAAGGCAGCAATATATACAGCCCTGCATTAGTGAGAGCAATTGATGCTGAGTTCAATTTGAACGAATGGTTTCCTAAAATGGAAGAGAAAAACGTACGGTTATCCGTTGCGGGTTCTTTTGTTTCCAAGAATCAAGGTGTTATCAAATACAGGGCAGTGATTGCCGATGAGCTGGCCTGGGAAAGATCTCGCAGGCCTAAAGATTGTTTGTTGGCGTTGCGACCGAACCTGTGTCAGACCATCGCAAGTAA
>JALQTG010000267.1 GCA_023264075.1 Crocinitomicaceae bacterium | reverse complement strand
TATTCAACAACTAGGGACTATGCACGGTTAGGCCAGCTCATTTTGAACGGGGGAATATGGGGGGCGGACACCATTATTTCGAACTCCATGCTTCAAGAAATCACCACGAATTATATGTTGGTTGGAAATAGAGAAAATCACCGGTACGGGTTGCATTATTGGATATTAAAAGACCCTAAGCAAAAGGTAATTTATGCACGTGGAATAAAAGGGCAGTATGTGATTTCCATTCCAGATTTAGACGTTGTGATTGTCCGCACTGGACACAAGCGTTTGGAAAAAGCAGGGGAAGAGAATGTGAAAACTGGGGAAGAATATATGTTGGATCACCCAATGGATTTGTTTTTATACTTGGACATTGCACAACAACTGTTAGACCGTTAAACGTGAACACAATTTAAAATAGGACGATAACAAGCAGATGAAAGAAGAACTTCAGGGTCCGAAAGTAACCCAGGCGGCGGTTGCAGTTGTAGAAGAACTCAATGAACTAGGAGAGCCCGTGTTTAACGTTTACTTATTGAACTTTTACGAGGTTGAATTAGAAGGTGTTTTAGTGAGCTCTGTTGGATATGCTGTTCACCATGAAACAGAGGAGCAAGTGAAAACATCTATGCTGCGCCATAATCTTGAAAATGTACCACCTCGCTCGTTTAAAAAAATTGAACCAATAATCGAAGATGTTTTTGGATTGAACAATGAATATTGGGTAAGCTTTTGGATGAATGACGCGATGTACGATAAGAAATTTATCTTTCTTCAAGAGACCATTAAAGAGGACAACTTTGTGCAAATACCCTTGATCAACAAACCAGGGGTGATGATACGATAAAATTTGTGTCCTGTTCAGCCTTCGTAATCAGTTGAATTTTCTTACTTTCGCGGGGCGCGGTTTTCTTTCCAAGCACACTTGTATTTTACTTAAAAAAACCCTTTATGTCAACAATTATTTACACGAAAACAGACGAAGCCCCATTTTTAGCAACACACTCGTTGCTTCCTATTATACGGTCTTTTACAAACCAAGCAGGAATCAATGTGGAAACTAGGGATATTTCTTTGGCGGGAAGGATTTTGGCCCAGTTTCCAGATGTTTTAACCGCTGAACAACGTGTAAATGATGACCTAGCTGAGTTGGGCCAATTAGTTATACAACCAGATGCAAACATTATTAAGTTACCGAACATATCTGCGTCATTGCCACAAATCAAAGGGGCTATTTCTGAGCTTCAAGCAAAAGGATATGCGCTCCCAGATTATCCAGAGGATCCTTCTTCGGAGGAAGAAAAGGCGATTAGGGCAAAATATGACAAAGTGAAAGGAAGTGCGGTGAATCCAGTTTTACGGGAAGGAAATTCAGATCGTCGCGCACCGCGTGCAGTGAAAGAGTTTGCGAAGCAACATCCACACAGCATGGGTGCTTGGAGCAATACGTCCAAAACACATGTGGCCACAATGAGTGGCGGAGATTTTTTCGCGAACGAGCAATCACGTACGATAGGAGCAGCCACCACCGTGAAAATACAACATATAGGAACGCAGGGTCAGGTTACTGTTTTAAAGGAGAAGACCGAATTACTGGCCGGTGAAATTATTGACGCAACTGTAATGAATAAAAATCAGTTGCTTCAATTTTTGGAGGAACAAGTTGCGGACGCAAAGGCATCAGGAGTGCTCTTTTCGCTCCACATGAAAGCGACGATGATGAAGGTTTCAGATCCAATTATTTTTGGACATGCAGTGCGTACTTTCTTCAAAGACCTATTTGAAAAACACGGAAAAACATTCGATGATTTAGGTGTAAATGTGAATAATGGATTTGGAGACCTAATCAATAAGATTTCCGGTCTTCCAACAGAGAAACGTCAAGAAATTGAAAATGATATAGCAGCGAGTTTCGCAAATGGACCAGCACTTGCAATGGTGAATTCTGATAAAGGGATTACTAACTTACACGTTCCAAGTGATGTTATTATTGATGCGTCAATGCCTGCAATGATTCGTACTTCAGGTCAAATGTGGAACAAAGAAGGAAAACAACAGGACACGAAAGCGGTTATTCCAGATAGTAGTTATGCAGGAATTTACCAAGCTACGATTGACTTTTGTAAAGAAAATGGTGCTTTTGATCCTGCAACCATGGGAAGTGTTTCCAATGTAGGCTTAATGGCCCAAAAGGCGGAAGAATATGGTTCGCACGACAAAACATTTGAAATACCTTCTCCTGGTAAGGTTCAGGTTGTTGATCTTAACGGAGACGTGGTGTTAGAACATAGCGTCGAATCTGGGGATATTTGGAGAATGTGTCAAGTAAAGGATGCACCGATCAAAGACTGGGTTAAGTTGGCTGTTACGCGTGCTAAAGCAACAAAGAATCCTGCGATTTTCTGGTTGGATAAAAATAGAGCGCACGATGCAGAAATCATTCAAAAGGTAACGACCTATTTAGCAGAACACGATACGGAAGGATTGGACATTCAGATTATGGCGCCTTTCGAAGCCACGATATATTCTTTGCAGCGCATTAAGGAAGGAAAAGACACGATTTCAGTAAGTGGAAACGTGTTGAGGGACTATTTAACGGACCTTTTTCCTATTTTGGAAGTAGGGACAAGTGCCAAAATGCTGTCTATTGTTCCATTGATGAACGGTGGTGGGTTATTTGAAACAGGCGCTGGAGGTTCAGCTCCAAAACATGTTGAGCAACTGATGGAAGAAAACTATTTAAGATGGGATTCTTTAGGCGAGTTTTTAGCCTTGGCGGCTTCATTGGAACATTTAGGGAATACACAAAACAACCCAAAAGCGAAAGTGCTGGCGGATACGCTAGACGAGGCAACGGTTAGGTTGCTTTCCAATGGAAAATCTCCTTCTCGAAAGGTGGGTGAAATTGATAACAGAGGAAGTCATTTTTATTTGGCGCTTTATTGGGCGGAAGTGTTGGAAAACCAAAGTGACGACATGGAGCTAGAAGCGGTTTTTGCACCAATAGCACAACAATTAAGAGAAAAAGAAGAACAAATTGTTCATGAGCTTCTCGCAGTGCAAGGAAGTCCAGCGGACATTATGGGATACTATCGTGCACCAGAGGAACGTCTTTTTGAGGTGATGCGTCCAAGCGAAACGTTTAACGCGATAATTGATCGTCTCGGAAGGTAATTGATGAGTTCTCCGCCGCGAGGGGAAGAGTTAAAAGATTAGGGCATGAAAAACAAATGGATAGCAGTACTAAGTTGTTGGCTCTTAGCAGGAGTATTCTCTTTTGGCCAGCATGACGCAGCGTTTCAGCTTTATGATAAAAAAGGAAAAAAAGTAGCTTACCAAAAGATGATAAAAGTCTTTGCAGAGAGTGACGTTGTTCTCTTTGGTGAATTGCATGATAACCCAATTGCCCATTGGATGCAGCTCAAGGTGACCCAATCAATTCATGAACAAAGAGGAATTGTTCTAGGAGCAGAGATGTTCGAAACCGATAACCAAGTGCAACTGAACCAATATTTAGCAGGAGAAATTGATCAAAAAGGCTTTGATACATTGGCACGCTTGTGGAGCAATTATGCAACAGATTACGCCCCTCTTGTTGAATACGCAAAACAAGAAGAAATTCGGTTTATTGCGTGTAATGTACCGAGAAAATATGCCAGCATTGTCTACAAGAACGGGTTTGAAGCGTTGAACGAGCTGCCCGATGATGAAAAGAATTGGCTTGCACCCCTCCCGATTCCGTATGACGCGAATCTTTCCCAATACCAAGCCATGCTTGAAATGATGGGGGGACATGGTGGGGAAAATTTCCCAAAAGCTCAAGCGATTAAAGATGCAACAATGGCTCATAGAATCGTATCAGGACTCATCGAAAACACAACCTTTATACATTTTAATGGTTCGTTCCACAGTAATTATTACCAGGGGATTTACTGGTACATCAAACAATATCGACCAGAAACGAGGATAAAAACGATCAATACAATCCTTGTTGAAGACATCAACAGCGTGGACAAGAGTGAATTTGCAACAGCTGATTTTATTTTGGCGGTTGATCATGAAATGACGTCAACCTACAAATAGTGAAGCGCCCTCAATACCTAAAAAAAGGAGATACTATTGCTATCGTTGCTCCGGCAAAAGCGATAAGCGAAGAGCTTGTTTTTTCCGCCCAATCATTTTGGGAAGCGGCTGGTTATACCGTAAAATTAGGAAAGAATGTCTCAGGTGACCATTATTATTTTTCGGGCACAGATGCGGAGCGATTACAGGATTTTCAACGCGCATTGGACGACGAAGATGTGAAGGCCATTGTTTGTGCAAGAGGTGGTTATGGTTGTGTTCGGCTGGTTGACCGATTGAATTGGTCCGTAATGGTGGATCATCCAAAATGGATAATTGGGTTTAGTGATGTGACTGTTTTTCTTCAGCATCTCAATCGTATGGGAATTGTAGGGGTTCATGGCACAATGCCACTTAATTATTCGACAAATAGTGCCACCGCTCTTCAAAGTGTGTTGGAGGTGATTGCCGGAAGGCCAATGCAGTACTCCTGGTCTTCGGATAGCGTTAAAGAAGGAGAGGCAACGGGTAAGTTGCTTGGAGGAAACCTAGCTGTACTGACGGGATTGGTCAACACAAATTCGATGCCGGATTATACCGATGCCATTTTGTTTGTAGAAGAGGTTGGTGAACACTTATATGCTATTGATAGAATGTTTTACACGTTATCTAAGTCGGGAGTGTTAGATAAGATTAATGGCGTTGTTGTCGGTAGTTTTTCAGCTATTAAGGATACAGAAACGCCCTTTGGAAAATCGTTGCAACAAATCATTTTAGAACACTTTAACTACCGAAATATTCCTGTTGCTTTTGATTTCCCAGCGGGACACTGCGATGACAATAGGGCCCTTCTACTTGGTGAAACGGTTGTTTTCAGAGCAACGATCAATGGGTGTTCACTTATGGCGCTGTAATCACATGGATTGAAAAGTCCTTCCAGGTAAATTGAGGATCTTCTTCTCCCCATACAAAAAGGGTTAATTCATCCGACGGCAATAGGTCATAGGAGGAAATGTCGACGGCTGAAACATGTTGTTGAGTTGATCCCACGGAAGACGAAAGCGGCCAAGCATTTCCATTAATCCACTTTCCTTCACGTTTATGCGCTATCCAAAACTGAAGAGCGGTTTCTTGGGATGCAGAATAATTGAAAGATAAGAGAAGTACTTTGTCAAACAGCTGATGTTGTCTTAATCCAGTATGTAAGTCGAACTGAAAACGGGTAGGGTCATCATTGCTAGCGATGGCTGTGATGGGCTGATCTAGCGATTTTTTGATGCGTTGTTGGTACAGCACATCATTAATTTTCACGGTGGTCAAAGTCGTTGGAGCATTCAGCTGTAAATATGCAATTTCTTGGTCTGTTTTAGGAATTTCGGTAGGAACATAGAGCGTGTCGCTTTTCTGTTTCCAAAATTCGTTGGATGAAAACATTGAAGTTTCGAAATCCGATCGAGTGAGCGTATTATACTCCGAGATTTCCTCGGATGATTGTGCGAAGATACGTGGACGATTATTCAGAAAGCCAAGAATGAACAGCACCGCAAAAGTCGTAAACCAGAGCCATTTGTTCGGATGTACTAACAGCAGTATAAAAAGGAAAAGACAAAACAAACTAAGGGAAATCCAAAATGTAATAAGGTAAGGAGAACGGTTATATACGAGGTCAAATGTTGTATATTCGGAAGGATCAACTTCTAGTAGCAAAAACCCTTCATCACTTTGTTTTAGCGGTAACTTGCCCTTCACTGAAAGCGCTTCCCATTCTGGAACATAGTGTTGCTTGATAAAGAGAACGCTTCCATTTGGCAGTGTCGAAGGATAAGAAATAGTCCAATGTTGATTGGATAGAATCTTGAGGGAAATCGTTTCATCCTGCACAACCGACATGTTTCCAATCGAGTCTTTGACCAACCGACCTATGATGGGCGTGTTTTCTGAACGATGAATCGGGATAACATCCGCCCCGACTGCAGGTGACTTAATATGAAGAGGGTTGTACCATAGGCTGCTAAATTGCTTGGTATAAAAGGTTTTTGATTGCCAGGAGAAACCCAAGTAATCTTTCCAGTTAATCGCCTCTTGTTTCGCATGATCAGATATCAATGGAGGATGTTCTAATGGTTGCGAACGAATGATATGGTTGGCCCAAGGAACATTTACTGGATGATAAACAGCATGAGGCGCAGAGCTTGCCGCTACCACTAATAGCTCAAGGCCCCACACCAGAAATAGAAAGGAATTGAACGTGACATATTTTTTTCTGAACCACCATATGGAAAGCCCTGTTAGAAGCATTCCCAAAATGCCTAAATTCAGCCCGAGCCGGTCAATAAATGAGGTGTGTTCTAGCGGCTTAGTGTAGGGAATAGTTTTAAAATAACTGAGGTTAGTCAATACTTCGGAGTGCATCAATAAGTACCCAGAAGTAATGAGGAGAAGCACTCCTGTGGTAATGAGCCCCCAACGCGCGGCGGAGGTAGTAGGGATACTCTTTTGCAGCGGTGACCTTTCCAAGACCATAGCTAATAGAACTAGCGCAATAAAAATTGAAAATAGTCGAAAAAGCGCAGGGTAGCGAAATAAATCCAAGAGAGGTAGAACGCTGACAATTTTTCGAATGGGGAACACGTCACCCATAGAACACATTAAGGCTAGAACGGCAATAATAAAGAGAAAGAGAAATCGCCGGTTGACATAGATCGTTTTGAATTTTGCGAAAAGTAGCACAAACGGTACAAGACCGAAATACGTAGAAAAGGTACCAAATTCAATTTCAGGTACATTATAGATTCCAGAAGAAAGAGGGAACAGTATAGATAATATTCCATTCCAAGGAGTAGCACCAAGTTGAATATCTAAGGATGCGCTTACTTCCTCTACCTGAAAGCGATTAAACAATGGAAACAGTTCGAAGGCGGACAATAGTAAGGGTAGGGATAGCAACGCTATAAGAAGAATGCCTACCGCAAAATACCGATAAAAAACAGTAACAGCTCGGCTCTCACGATTAAAGTAAAACCAAATAAGCAGCAGCAATGTGAGGTAAACGAGTACAAAAAAAATGGCCAAATATCCACCAGAAAAAAGCAAGTAACCAACAACAGCAAAGTGGAGCAGTTGTTTGATTTGTTGTTTGTCCCGGAGTTGGAAAATAGCTATAAAGTACCATGGAATCCAGGCCGCACTGATAATCCAGGAGATGTGTTGTGCATTACCAATCATAAACCCCGATAGCATAAAGCTCAGGCCTAACAGAAAGTTAATGGTGTTCTTGGAGTAAAATCGCTTGGTGAGTGCAAACATTCCGGTTCCGGCCACCAGTAAATGAAGTAAATAATCTACATTCAATGCATGCAGGTTATACCCGCCAAACAAAAATCCAATTGCCCAACTAATGGGGTACCAAGTCATCGTGTCTCCATGCTGGGGAAACCCATCTCTAAAATAGGGGTTCCAAAGGGGTAAATCACCAGCATAGAACTCTTCAACAATGAAGTGCTTCCAGGGCATCCACAGGTCAAATGCGTCCCAGTTGAGACTAGCGGTACCAAAGAACAAGGGAAAAAAACAAACAATAAGTAGAATAGTATATAAAGAACCTGCGATGAGAAAGGGTTGTTTTTTTGCTATCGAGTAGTGTTTAGTGTCTTTAATTTGAGTCATTTAAGAGGTAAAGATAAGGACAATATTCACAATGTATTTTTATCTTCATCAGAAACAAAAAAGGGGGTGAATAATTCACCCCCTTTTTTGTTAACTAATATAAAGCTTATTTGCTTACAACAATTTTACGCGTAACTGTTGCGTCATTTGTTGAGATTGTAAAGTGGTAGATACCATTAGCTAATGCAGCAGCATCAACATTGATTTGGTTTGACCCAGCTTGTACATTGTTTTCTGTTACAGACATTACCGTTTGTCCAGCAGCATCTACTAACTTGTAAGATACATCACTTGCATTTTGCAATGTGTATTCAACAGTAGTTGAAGTTGCCGTTGGGTTAGGGTAAGTAGAAACGTTCAACTCATTTGCAGCAGTTTCAGTCAAAGAAACTGTTGGGTCAAAGTTCATGCGTACATGAGGAGTTGTAGTAGAGTAGTACCAGATATCTGCATTGATATCATATGCAAACGTTGTTTGTGGTGCAGAAGAACCAGCAGTACTAATCGCTAATCCTGGCTCAAAAGAACCAACAACTACTAAGTAAGTAGTGTATGGAGCAGCAGCAGTTAACGTAAGTGGAGCACTGAAAGGCAATACTAATTCTGTACCTGGATCTCCGGCAGCTACTACGTATGGATCAGTTTCACCAAAGAATACGAAATCTCCAGTAGACAAGTCATAAACTTTACCAACGATTTCCATTCCAACTGGACTAGTAGTTGCTAAACGTACATTGATAGCCGTCAAGTCAGCAGTTGTGAAGATGTCGTAAAGGTTACCGAATTCGAAAGGATCTGTTCCACCGAAGTTGTATGAACCAGATGGAGTACCGTTATCACGTGCATAGATATTTTGACCTACTTCGAAATCGTAACCAGCAGCGCTGATATCGTTGTTCGCAGGAACATCATCTGTTGCATCAGCAGCATAAGCAAAATCAAAAGAGTAAGATCCGATTCCAGCAGGAGTAAATGGACCAGCAACTAATGTAGCAGTATCTAATGATGCAATCGTTGCAGCAGTAGAAGTAGATGAAAAACCAGATCCTCCTGTTTCAGTTGCTGTTAATGTAACACCAGTTTGAGTTTGTGATCCTTTATTGAAAGCCTCGATAGAAAAGTCAATCGGTGCAATCTGTGCTACAGGAATTTGGTGGTAGTACAAACCTTCAGATCCATAGTACAATCCAGACAATTCGATATCGTTATCAGATAAAGTTCTCAATGCGATATCATCAATTTGCCATCCGTAAGTAATCCAAGCTGGAAGAGTTTGATTAGTAGGGAAAGCAGAAGTCCATCCAAAACGAATCCAAATATCGCCAGGAGTTGCACTCAAGTAAGGTGTTAAATTCACTTGAATAAAGTCTGGGTTTGGATATGCAGAACCTCCAGAAGCAGATAACACTTCTTTTCCTGAGTTATCATATACACGCACGAAGTTCGTTCCATCAGTACTAATTTCTACGTATTGGTCATCGTTAAAACGCGCACCATTTTGGTAAAACTCAAGATTTACAAATTCACTACCACCCGATGCAGTGATGTTTATAGGAGCGGCAGAAGTCATGGTGTAAACCACGTTAATTTCTTCTGAGCTGTTTGGTGTAGCACCGTTGTTCAACTCTGCGTAACCATTTGCTCCAGAAGGAGAGGCTATAGGATCGTTGTACCACCCACTGTTCACAGCATCGATGTTCCATCCGTAAGCAGCACCGGTAATACCGTTGTTGTCGATTGTCCAACCTGCAGCAGAAGAGAAATCATCCGACCAAATTACTACACCTAAGGCTTTTTCACCTGGGGCTTGAGTTGTTGCGTTAACAGGTTTTGCCTTGCTAACCGCAGAATTTAAAGCTGGTTGTTTCACCTGCCCAAACGCTAAAGTCCCAAGACCAAGGGCTAAAGCACTTAAATAAATTTTTTTCATAGCTTAATTAATTATTTGTTAACAAATATAAACAATCCTTGGAAAACGAAAAGTTATTCCAAAACTATCCTATTATTTTTAACAGATTGTTTGTTTAATTGTAAGAAACGTAACGGCACCACATATGGTTAGTATGGCGATGAATTAAAAAATCTTTCGTATTCTTATCATCGCAAAATCAAATCTGTTCGTCTATGAAATATGTATTTTTTTATTTTCTGATACTTTCAATTTCATTTGTATTTGGGCAGAAAAAAACAATCGATCATACTGTTTACAGTCAATGGAAGTCTATTGCGAAAGCAACTCCTTCTGCCCATGGAAACTTCGTACATTACGAGTTGAATCCTCATCGAGGAGATGGATTTTTGTATATCTATGATCAACGCAAAAGCGAACTGGATTCGATTCCACGTGGAAAAAGAGGTGAAGTAAGTCCTTCGGAGGATGTTTTTGTGTTTTTGATAGACCCTGGTTATGATACTTTAAGAACGCTAGAGCTGGAGAAGGTGAAGAAAGATAAATGGGTCAAAGATTCTTTGGGGATTTTATATTTATCGAAAGATAGTCTAGTTAAACTTCCCAAAATAAAGTCATTCACATTGGCGAAAAGTGGTAGTTGGGTGGCATATTTGTCGTATGAGAACGGTAAAGAAGAAGGTGTTTCGAAAAAAGAAAAGAAGCGCATATTCAAGAAGAAAAAACCGATTGTTGCCCCTGTAAAATCTGATGGCACACTACTAACGTTGTTGAATACGTCTGAAGGGAGTTCACGAGAGTTTAAAAACGTAGCTGAATATGCATTTGATGAAACGGGAGAATACCTGACATTTTCAACGGCATTTAAGGTTAAGGGGGGAGATAGTGTATTACTTCATAGTGTGAACTTGAATAAAGGGAATCAAAATACATCCTCCGCTTTTCAAGCCCTTGGAAGGTATAGCTTTTCCGAAAAGGAACCCAAGATGGGGTTTTTAGCGACCCAAGATACGAGTAAAAATAAGTTGTATGACCTGTACTTATGGGATTTGAAGGTAGATTCCCCACAGCTTTGTGTGGATACGAATCGTGCAGATTTACCAGATGGGATGGCCGCAAGCAACTTTGCCACGCCCTATTTTTCACAAAACGGAAAACGACTTTATCTCGGACTAAAAGAACCACCGAAACAAAAAGAAAAGGATACGCTACTGGATACTGAAAAGGCAAAGCTGGATGTTTGGCATTATGAGGATCACCAATTACAGCCGCAGCAGTTGCTCAGAAGAAAACGAGAAGAGAATAAGACATATTTGGCCGTAATCGATCTTGTATCCAATAATTTGGTAGTGCTCGAAGACGATACACTTTCTGTTTCTACGTTGAATAAAGGGAATTCAAATTATGCTCAAGGCACCAGCAACATCCGTTATGAGAAAACATACAATTGGAATTATCCTTGGCCCAGGGATTATTACCGTGTTGATATATCCAGTGGGAAAACAGAGTTAATCAAAGAGAAAGTTGGTTACGCAGACGGATTATCTCCGCTCGGTAATTATTTCGTATATTACGACAATCCTTCTCAGAGCTTTCGCTTGATGGATTTAAAAACTGGTCAAGAACACTGCATGACGTGTTTTACAGAGAACAAAGAAGTGTGGGAAGAAGATGTAAATGGAATGCCGCATGACCCTACTCCAATTCGTCCCTTGGGCTATACGCACCGCGAAAAGTCATTTATTCTGCATTCAGAATTCGATGTGTGGGAATATGATTTGGCAGCAAAGAAACTGAAATGTTTGACGGTAGGACGTGGTAAGTATATGAACACGGAGTTGCGCATGGTAAGCTGGGACCGTGATAGTGTGTTTATTGATAAGCAACGCTCTTATATCAAAGGATTCGATAAAGGAACAAAAGATGAACGCATCTATCGGTTAGAAGAAAACGAACGCATGAATGATGTGACTCAATTGTTGGACACTCCGCATAAATTAGTGAACATTACGCGGTCAGAAGGTGGCTCAACTGTGATATATCAAAAAATGAACGTGACGGATTACCCTGATGTGTATGTGACCACTCCAACATTTGAATCCGCTCAAAAAATATCTACAGCTAACCCTCAACAAGCAGAATACCGCTGGCCAACAGTAGAATTGATCTCATGGAAGTCATACGCAGGAAAGGACTTGGAGGGATTGGTGTATAAACCAGACGATTTTGACCCGAATAAAGACTATCCAATGATCGTTTATTTTTATGAATTGTATGCCGACCGTAAAAACGTTCACTACATACCAAAGCCTACGGCATCAATTATTTATGCAACGGAATACACATCTGCGGGTTACGTTGTGTTTATGCCAGATATCCGATACGATGCCGGATATCCAGCGCGTGGAGCATACGATTGTATTATGAGTGGTACGGATGTGGTGCTAAAAAAGTATCCCAATATTGACTCTACGAGAATGGGATTGCAAGGTCAATCATGGGGAGGATATCAAACCGCTCAATTGATTACCATGACGACAAGGTATAAGGCCGCAATGGCGGGAGCTCCGGTAAGTAATATGTTTTCTGCGTATGGAGGAATTCGATGGGGAAGTGGTTTAAACCGCCAGTTTCAATACGAAAAGTCGCAAAGTAGAATTGGTAAAACCATATGGGAAGCACCAGAATTGTATGTGGAAAATTCGCCGTTATTCCATTTGCCAAAGGTTCAAACACCGCTACTTATTATGCACAATGACGGCGATGGGGCCGTGCCATGGTATCAAGGAATTGAGCTGTTTGTAGGGATGAAGCGATTAGGAAAACCGGTTTGGATGTTGAATTACAATGGGGATGACCATAATTTAATGAAGGACGCTAACCGTCGTGACCTAAGTATTCGTATGCGGCAGTTCTTTGATCATTATTTATTGAATGAGCCAGCGCCGATTTGGCTAAAAGAAGGATTGCCTGCGGTTGAAAAAGGAATTAATTACCGATTGGAGCTTTCTGAGTAGCCGATGTTTTAAGAATAGAATCATTCAACTATCTTTGTGCGAATTAAAGTTGATATTCATGACGAAAGCTCGCTATACAGTTACAGCCGCACTTCCATATTCGAATGGACCTCTGCATTTGGGTCACGTTGCAGGCGTTTATCTTCCTGCTGATATCTTTGTTCGCTTTTTGCGATTAAAAGGACACGATGTCGCGTTTATTTGCGGTAGCGATGAGCATGGTGCTGCGATTACTTTGCGCGCAAAAAAAGAGGGGATTACCCCACAGGAGATTGTCGATAAGTATCACCGCGTTTTGGCGAATTCCTTCAAAAACTTCAACATCAAATTCGATATCTTTCATAGAACCTCCTCGGAGCTGCACAAGAAAACAGCTCAGGAGTTTTTTACGAAATTAAATGCTGAAGGAAAATTTACTCAGCTCAAAAGTGAGCAGTTTTATGACGAAGAGTACGACCAGTTTTTAGCAGATCGATATATTACGGGTGAGTGCCCAAATTGTCATTATGCTTCGGCTTACGGCGACCAGTGCGAGAAATGCGGATCTTCCCTGAGTCCCTCAGACTTAATCAATCCTGTATCAACGTTAAGTGGTAAGCCCCCAAAAATGAGGGATACTTCACACTGGTATTTGCCGATGGAAAAGCATGAAGACTGGTTAAGACCATGGATCAAAGAAGGTGTTTTAGATGGTGAGCAGCAACACGATCCAAAGAAATGGAGAAATCAGGTTGTGGGTCAGTGCATGAGTTGGATTGATGGTGGTCTTAAACCACGTGCGATGACAAGAGACTTAGACTGGGGAGTAACAGTTCCAATAGACGGCGCAGATGGAAAGGTGCTTTATGTTTGGCTGGATGCCCCGATTGGATATATTTCAGCAACGAAACAATGGGCGCTCGATAATAATAAAAATTGGGAAGACTATTGGAAGGGTGACAGCAAACTCGTTCATTTTATTGGTAAGGATAACATTGTTTTCCATGCGATTATTTTTCCCATTATTTTGAAAGAACACGGGGGTTTCATACTTCCCGACAATGTGCCAGCATCGGAGTTTTTAAACTTGGAGGGAGATAAGTTTTCCACTTCTCGTAATTGGGCGGTATGGCTGCATGAGTACTTGGAGCGTTATCCTACAAAAATTGACGAACTGAAATATACATTAACTGCAATCGCTCCTGAGAGTAAGGACAGCGAGTTTACATGGATAGAATACCAAAACAGAGTGAATAATGAGCTCGCAGATGTGTTGGGTAATTTTGTAAACAGAGCATTGGTGTTGACGCATAAATATTACGAAGGAATAATTCCTGAGCATGGTGCGTTTACGACGGAAGATCTTTTGGTACTAGATACGATGAAAGCATGTCCAGCGAAGATAGAACGTCTATTGTACGACTATAAGATTCGTGAAGCACAGAGTGAGGCTATGAATTTAGCCCGTCTTGGAAATAAGTACCTAGCTGATATGGAGCCGTGGAAGTTACAAAAGACGGATCCAGATCGTGTTAAAACCATAATGTACGTGGCATTGCAAATAACGGGTGGATTAAGTGTTTTGTTGGAGCCTTTCTTACCAGATACGGCGCAAAAGTTAAGAAGGTTTTTAGCAATGAATGGTTGTGATTGGGAAAGCCTGACTATTGATGCTTTGATAAAACCAGGAACACAGATCAATTCGCCGACCATTTTATTTGAGAAGATTGATGACGATATGGTTCAGTATGAACAGGCATTACTTTTTGCCACGAAAGAGTCAACTGAAGCCCAAACAGTGGTTCCTCAAAAAGACCTTGTTGAGTTTGATGACTTTACGAAGATGGATATTCGTATAGGAACTATTCTTCATGCAGAAAAAGTTAAAAAGGCAGACAAACTGTTGCAACTTACTGTAGATACAGGTGTTGATCAACGGACCATTATTTCAGGAATCGCGGAACACTATGGCCCAGAAGAAATCATTGGTAAACAGGTAACGGTTTTACTGAATCTCGCACCACGTAAAATACGCGGTGTAGAATCTCAGGGGATGATTTTAATGGCGGAGAACAGCGAAGGAAAATTATGCTTTGTGTCTCCGGAGTCAGCAATAGAACCAGGAAGTACCGTGCGTTAAACACCGTGCAGAAAGTATAAAATAAAAAAAGCCCAGAACATAAATACTTTCGGGGCTTTTTATTGGATTAAAATTCAAAGCTATCCATGAATTTAGTGGTGAAGTTTCCGTTGTTGAAATCTTCGTTTACCATCAATTTTCTATGGAAAGGAATGGTGCTTTTCACACCTTCAACAATATATTCATCCAGCGCACGACGCATTTTTAGAATGGCTTCCTCACGTGTTTGTGCCACAGTAATAAGTTTGGCAATCATGGAATCATAGTGTGGAGGTATGGTATATCCAGCGTACACATGAGTGTCAATACGTAATCCGTGGCCACCTGGCTCGTGGTATTCTGTAATTTTTCCTGGTGATGGTCGGAAATCATTGTACGGGTCTTCTGCATTGATACGACACTGGATGGCGTGCATCGTTGGGAAATAATCCTTACCACTAATTTTTTCACCAGCAGCTATTTTGATTTGTTCCTTGATAAGGTCGTAGTTGATTACTTCTTCTGTAATCGTATGTTCTACCTGGATACGCGTGTTCATTTCCATGAAATAGAAATCACGGTTTTTATCCACTAAGAACTCTACAGTTCCAACTCCTTCATACTTCACAGCAGCAGCAGCTTTTTTAGCAGCTTCTCCCATTTTTTTACGAAGAGCGTCTGTCATGAAAGGGGATGGCGTTTCTTCTACTAGCTTCTGATGACGTCGTTGAATGGAGCAATCGCGTTCGGAAAGGTGACATACTGTTCCGAATTGATCACCAGCAATTTGGATTTCAATGTGACGCGGCTCTTCAATGTATTTTTCCATATAAATGCCGTCATTTCCGAATGCTGCCGCCGCTTCTTGTTTGGCAGAATCCCAATGCTTTTGCATGTCTTCTTCTTTCCAAACAATACGCATCCCTTTTCCACCACCACCAGCGGTTGCTTTGATGATGACGGGATATTTTATTTTCGCTGCTTGAGCTTTCGCATCAGCGACATCCTTTATAAGTCCTTTTGATCCAGGTATACAAGGTACGCCGGCTGCAATCATTGTCGCTTTTGCGGTCGCTTTATCTCCCATTCCATCAATTTGCTCTGGTGTAGCCCCAATGAACTTGATGTTATGTTCTTGACATACTTTAGAGAATTTAGCATTCTCGGATAAAAACCCATAACCTGGGTGTATGGCGTCAGCATTAGTGATTTCTGCCGCAGCAATTATATTTGGTATTTGTAAGTACGACTTGGAACTTGGTGGTGGACCAATACATACAGCCTCATCGGCGAATCGAACATGTAAACTGTCTTTATCTGCTGTGCTATAAACAGCGACAGTTTTAATGCCCATTTCCTTACATGTTCTAATAACACGCAAAGCTATTTCGCCCCTATTGGCAATCAATATTTTTTTGAACATGCCTGTTGGGTTAATTCGTTAAACGTTTAATTACTTAAGCTGGTTCAACCAAAAATAATGGTTGATCATATTCCACTGGAGAAGCATCGTCAACCAATACTTTTACAATTTTACCAGCTACTTCTGATTCGATTTCATTGAACAATTTCATTGCTTCGATAATACATACTGTATCTCCTGGCTTAATAGTATCACCAACTTCAAAGAAAGCAGGTTTGTCTGGAGATGGTGAGCGGTAAAAAGTACCAATCATTGGAGATTTAACAGTGATGTAGTTGTCACTAGCCTCTGGGGCAGAAGCCGCAGGAGTTGCAGGAGCTGGCGCAGCTACTGCTGGTGCAGGTGCAGGCGCGGCCTGTTGAACCTGAGGCATTTGCTGCATCATTGGCTGTTGAACATAAATCGTTTGTTCCTCTTTTTTAGCTTTTTTGTTTTCTGTTTTAATCGTAATCTTAAAATCTTTTTCCTCGATTTCAACTTCAGTTACTCCTGATTTTGCGACGAACTTTATAAGATCTTGAATTTCATTTAGATTCATAATTATGAAATTTTGTTGAGGGTAAATATACTAAAGTTTATGAATTATACGCCCACTTCAAATAAATGGCTCCCCATGTGAAACCTCCTCCAAAAGCAGAGAGAATAATGTTGTCTCCTTTTTTCAATTGTTTTTCCCAATCCCAAAGGCAAAGAGGCAGAGTTCCAGCGGTTGTATTGCCGTATTTCTGGATGTTAATCATCACCTTTTCTTTTGATAAACCCATGCGGTTGGCGGTTGCATCAATAATCCTTAAGTTCGCTTGGTGAGGAACGAGCCAATTCACATCATCACTCGATAGGTTATTCTTTTCCATAATGGCTGCGGAAACATCAGCCATATTCGTTACAGCAAATTTGAAGACAGCCTGACCTTCTTGATGCACATAGTGCATTCTTTTTTCTACAGTTTCGTGTGTCGGAGGGTTTAAACTTCCTCCTGCTGGTTGAACCAAATATTTACGTCCGCTACCGTCACTATGAAGAATGGAGTCAATAACTCCGAGTCCTTCAATGTTTGGCTCTAATAGAACAGCTCCCCCGCCATCACCAAATATAACACATGTTGCGCGGTCTTCGTAATCAATGATTGAGCTCATCTTATCAGCGCCAATAACGATTACCTTTTTGTACTTTCCGGTTTCAATGAATTGAGACCCTGTAGTCAGTGCGTATAAAAATCCTGAACACGCAGCATTCACGTCAAAGCTCCAGGCGTTTTTCATGCCCGTTTTATCGGAAATAATATTTGCTGTGGAAGGAAATGGATGATCCGGGGTTACAGTACCACATATCACGAGGTCGATTTCCATCGGATCAATACCTTTTTTTTCTAGTAATTGCTGAACAGCAGCAGCCCCCATATCAGAGGTAGCCCCGTTTTCTAGAATATGACGTTCTTTTATTCCTGTGCGCGTCGTTATCCACTCGTCCGTAGTGTCGATGATTTTTTCTAAATCGAAATTTGTCATCACTTTTTCGGGTACGTAACCTTGAACACCTGTAATCGCTGCAGTAATTTTCGTCATATTATTTAAATGCTTCTTTAATTTTCTTTGTCAACTCTGAGCTTGCAACATCATATGCATGAATCAGCATGTTTTTAACGGCAATGTCATTTGAGATTCCATGTCCAATGATGACATCAGAGTTCACACCAAGAATGGGCGTTCCTCCGTAGTTCTCATAATTGAACCGATCGAAATATTCATCATGGATTCCCCGCTTTTTCATCAAGGTATAGAGCCCCTCAGCTTCTTTTAAGACTACGTTGCCGGTAAACCCGTCGCACACTACTACATCTGCCTTACCGGTAAAGATATCTCGGCCTTCAATGTTTCCAATGAAGTTGAAATCATCTGAGCCATCCATGAGCTTATAGGTAGATTGCGTCAATAAGTTCCCCTTAGACTCTTCTTCTCCGATGTTTAATAATGCCACCTTTGGAGCCTCAATTTGCAACACGTTTTTTGCATACAAGGAGCCTAAAATAGCAAATTGGTAAAGTACATCTGGCTTGCAGTCTGCATTCGAACCAACGTCAAGGATAAGTGAACTTCCCCCGTCTATATTTGGTAGCAAAGAAGTGATACATGGCCGTATAACTCCTGGAATGGAATTGACTTTATAAATGGATCCCACTAGCATAGCCCCCGTGTTTCCGGTGCTAGCGAAGGATTGAATTTCTTTATTGGCTAATAACTGAAAGCCTACGGAAATGGAACTCTGTGGTTTTTGAGGGATTGCACGAGTCGGGTGATCGTGCATGGTAATGATATCTGGCGCATGAACGATGTCGAAAAGTTCTGGAGCGACTTGCTCTTGCGCAAGCGTTTCAAGGATTTCTTCTTCACGTCCAATTAATACGAGCCTTACATCAGAAGGAAGCTCCTTTTGAGCAAGAATTGCTCCTAGCACGTTCGCACTAGGAGCAAAATCTCCGCCACTAATATCTATAGCTATTCTCATTAGGAGTGAAAAATTATTAATTCACTACTACGGAATGATTAAACCGCAACTTCTTTTTCTGCGATTACCTGACCTTTGTAATACAATTTTCCTTCATGCCAGTGTGCACGGTGGAATAAATGTGGTTGACCCGTAGTAGGGCAAGTTGCGATGTTTCCTGCAACCGCCTTCACATGAGTTCTTCTTTTATCACGTCTTGTTGTCGACGTTCTTCTCTTAGGATGTGCCATTTGTACTTATTTTAATCTAAATTTAATTCAATTTCTTTAATGCTTCCCAACGCGGATCGATGTCGTCATCGTCATCGTTTTCCTCGTCAGATTCATCTTCATAGTAACCAGAATATTCGTCGAGCAAGTCAAGCATTTCTTCATTACACTCATCCTCTGGATGAACCGTGCGTGAAGGTAAAGCAACCACCATTAATTCATAAAAAATGGGCGCTAAATGCAGTTGATACTCACTTGGCAATAAAACAATGAGGTTTTCGTCTTCACTTGTCTCAGTGTCAAACTTAAAAATAAGTTGACTCGAGGATTTTACTTGAACCCGCAGCGGATCATTACATCGGTCACAGGATTTTTCAACCCAGCCTTCAAATGTAATGTCAGCCACCATCATTGTTTCTCGTTTTTCAAGAAGCATTGTGACATGCACATCTCCTTCTTCAATTAACGAATATTCTAACTCTTCAAAGAACGGTTTCGTAATTTGAAATTCAAACTCGTGTTTTCCGAGTTTTAATCCCTCATACGGAACAGTAAAATCTTTCATCGAACGCATAGTGTTCAAAAATGGGATGCAAAGTTATAAAAATAAATAGTAACCACCACTTTTTTTTAATTTCAATTATAATTCAGGTGTGGTTAGTTCTCCTTAACGCTCTCTTTCTCCCGAATCAGCCCGTCTTTCCGACATGTTTTGTAGCGGGTTTGTTGTAATTTCCTTCACAAATTGACGCATTCGGTAGATGTCCATGGCTAGGTATATCGCACTGCGTATCGATTGTTCTGATGCAATGCCTTTTCCAGCAATATCGAATGCGGTACCGTGGTCAGGAGAAGTCCGTACAATCGGCAGCCCCGCAGTATAGTTCACACCATCTTCGAATGCTATCGTTTTGAATCCAGTAAGGCCTTGGTCGTGGTACATGGATAGAATACCATCAAATTCTGCAATCATTCGAGACCCAAAAAAGCCATCTGCCGGATATGGTCCAAATGATAATACACCGTCTTTATTAGCAAGTTGAATGGCGGGAATAATTACGTCTGATTCTTCTGTACCTAATTTTCCATGCTCTCCAGCGTGTGGATTAAGTCCGAGTACGGCAATGCGCGGCTTTATAATGCCAAAGTCTTTCCTTAAACTTGCGTCAAACTGCTTAAGTTTTGCAATGATTTTATCTTTCGTTATGGCCGTAGCTACTTCGTTAAGAGGAATGTGGCTGGTAACCAGCGCAACACGGAGGTTTCCAGCAACCATCATCATCAGCGCGTCATCAACTCCAGACATGTCTGCCAAGTATTCTGTGTGACCCTGGAACTCAAATCCAGCCTGTTGAATCGTGTCTTTGGATATCGGGGCGGTAACGAGCACATCTATTTTACCGCTGGCTAAATCTTTTGTAGCTGCTTCAAGTGATTTTAATGCATATGTACCTCCAGTAGCGTTGGCCTCTCCAAGTTTAATGTCGACTATTTCTTGCCACACGGCTACGATGTTCACTTTGCCTTGTTGTGCTTTCGAAGCATCCTCAATACGATGGTAGTTGAACTCTTCATCGTTGATTGTTTTTTTGTGGAAAGCGATGGTTTTCGTCGATCCATAAATAATCGGGGTGCACTCTGCCAACATGTTCACATCGGAAAACGCTTTAATGATTATTTCTGGACCAATTCCATTAATATCACCCATCGAAATCCCTACACGTATGGGTTCTCTTTCCGATTTTACAATCTCTCTATGTTTACGTCTGTCCATTTTTCTGAAATTTGCTCATTCCTATAAATACAATCCCTAGTTTTCGAGCACTACAAAATTAATAAGATAACTGAAACGATAGAAACAAAAAATTCTAGCGACTATTGATAGAAGAATTCATAAATTTGCGGTATGATTCTTTACAACGTTACTGTTTCAATTGACCCTGCTGTTCAAGACGAATGGCTCAACTGGATGCGGACTACACATATTCCGGAAGTCATGGCAACGGGCCATTTTAAAGAAAGTCGCTTGTCTCGGGTGCACGGGGAAGAAGAAGGAGGATTGACATATGCAATTACTTACCTTTGTTATTCTCAAGCAAAATATGATGAATATCAACGGGAGCACGCCCCTCGACTTCAACAAGACCACTCAGAAAGATTCGCTGGTAAATTCGCTGCGTTTAGAACGCTACTTTCGGTTATTGAGGAATTCAATCACGAATGAATGTAAGAGCAAAGAAGCACCTCGGCCAGCATTTTTTATCGGATAAAAATATCTGTAAGAAAATTGCAAATCAGTACCTGGGGCATGAAGGGTGTACAAAAGTCCTAGAAATTGGTCCGGGAATGGGTGCACTCACTGAATTTTTGCTACAAAGCAAGGAGCTAGACGTTCACGTGATGGAAATAGATAGAGATTCTGTCGCATATTTGAAAGAGCACTTCCCAGGATTGAAGAATAAAATTTATGCTACTGATTTTCTCAAGACGGATTTGATCGCATTGATGGGTAAAGGCAGCTTCGGAGTTGTTGGAAATTTTCCATATAACATTTCTTCCCAAATTCTCTTCAAATGCATTGAATATCGTAATCAAATCCCTGAAATAATGGGGATGTTTCAAAAAGAAGTGGCGGTGCGTGTAGCTGAGAAACCCGGATCGAAGGCGTATGGTATTTTAAGCGTATTGTTACAAACCTATTATGATATTGAATACTGTTTTACAGTAGACGAACATGTGTTCAATCCTCCCCCCAAAGTGAAATCAGGAGTAATTCGTTGTACTCGAAATGAGAGAACAACGCTGCCGTGTGATGAAACGTTTTTCATCCAAGTGGTAAAGGCAACGTTTAATCAGCGTCGAAAAACAATTCGAAATGGGTTGAAGGTTCTTGTGGATGTAGCTCCGTTAAACCATCCGTTTTTTGAATTGCGTGCAGAGCGCCTTGCAGTGGATGATTTTATTGAATTGACCTGCTATTTGGAGCGTAAAATTTAATGTGCCAATTGAATGTTCATTCGTTGGCGGAATTCGACAACTTGCCATTGGTCGTTTGATCTTGATGTTAATGTGTGAATTGTTTCATGAAAAAGAATACCACCTCAGGGCTAAAATCTTAATGGATACATTGTCGAATTAGCACATTGTCGAATTGCCAAGTTAAAATAATTTCCCTTCCAACATTTCTTTCGTAACTTTGCCGAAAAATTTCCTCATGCGGTATGAATTAACCAAAGAGTTCTTGGAAGAAATTCGCGAGGCGATTGCGTTAAGCAATACTGCATATATTGACCAGCGCGTTATTTTACTTCATGCAGCTGACATTGCAGAGATCATTGATGAGTTAGAGTTAGAGGAGGCGAAGTTCATTTATTCGCATCTTGACGAAGATCAGCAGGCGGATGTGCTTCTCGAATTGGAAGAAGACGTTCGAGAACGTTTTGTAGAATCGCTCACAGCTAAAGAAATTGCAAATCAACTGGAGAATCTCGATTCAGATGATGCAGCGGATATTTTAGGTGAATTATCGCTCGATCGCCAATTAGAGATTATAGGGGAGATGGATGAAGAGGACGCCGCTTCGATTGTTGATCTCTTAAACTATGATGAAGATTCCGCCGGGGGATTAATGCAAAAAGAATACATCAAGGCACGCGAAGATTGGCCGGTGAATCGATGTGTTATTGAATTGCGCAGACAAGCGGAAGAGGTGGAAAAGGTCTACACTATTTATGTAGTGGATAGCCAAGATCATTTAGTAGGTGTTTTATCCTTAAAATCATTGTTGTTTTCGAGTCCAAAGACCAGAATTCGAGATTTGTGTCAAGAAGAGAATATTATTTCCGTGCCAACTAGCATGGAGGCTGAGGAAGTAGCGCGCATAATGGACAAGTATGACTTGGTTTCTATTCCTGTAGTAGACTTACAAAAAAAATTAGTAGGGAGAATTACCATCGATGATATCGTCGATGTCATCCGTGAAGAGGCAGAGAAGGACTTTCAGATGGCCTCAGGTATTTCCGAAAGCGTAGAAGCCGGAGCAAGCATTTGGCGCTTATCTCGCGCCAGGCTGCCGTGGTTGTTCATTGGTATGTTTGGGGGGATTTTAGGGGCACAAGTCATTGGAAATTTTGAATTACAAATAGGACAAATCCCAGCGCTTGCATTTTTTATTCCTTTGGTGGCAGCAATGGGGGGAAATGTCGGTGTGCAATCGAGTGCGGTAGTGGTGCAATCGTTGGCAAACGGCTCGAACCAATTCAGTAGTATCCTCGCCAGAGTTAAAAAGGAAGCGTTATTAGGTTTGTTGAACGCATTCATATGTAGTGTAGTTATATTTCTAATAACATGGCTTTTAGAAACCCCGTTACTCGGATTAACCGTTTCTTTAGCGTTATTTACAGTCATCATTATTGCGGCTATTTTTGGTGCCCTTATTCCTTTAGTTTTGGATAAATACGGGGTGGATCCAGCCGTGGCAACCGGCCCCTTTATCACTACAATGAATGATGTTGTGGGGTTGTTTATTTACTTTTCAATGGGTATGCTCATTTTCGGGATATAGGCTCCCTTCGGCTCCGCTCAGTTAGCGGTTTCCGCTTAATCAATGTAGAATTAACTGTTCGGAGCTCTACGCTGACTGAGCGGAGCCGAAGGGAGCACTACTCTTTTCCATAACCCATTGTTTAAAATTTCGTGAATACTTTTACCTAATTGGAATAAGTATGCTGAACTTTGTTGTTGGAGTACACTTAATACGAACAAAGATGAAAACATTGGTTTTTTTTACATTGATAGCGATATTGGCCACGGCTTGTGTTCCTGCTAAGAAATACAACGAATTGCTGGAAAAAGAAAAAACATGCTCTGAGGAATTAGCCAAATTCAAGTCTTCATCATTAGATTTTGAAGCAAAGGCAAAGACCCTAGAGGCTCGCATGGAAACTATGAATAAGGAACTCGCATCGTTAAGAAAGGATACGCTCGACATGGGCCACGAATATCGTTCACTCCAAGCAGAATGTTCTAAAATCAAAAGTTCGTGCGATGCTTTGGAAGATCAGTTGGAGAAAATTAAGAACAGAGATGCACGAGAGGTTGCACGTATGCAGGCAGATTTGGAAGCTAAAATTATTGAAACCCAGCGTAAAGAAGATGCATTGATGGCACTTGAAAAAGAATTATTAAACAAACAACGCTTGTTGGAGGACCGTGAGGCGCGTGTTCGCGAACTTGAAGAGTTGATTGCTCGTAAAGATCAATCTGTTAGGGAATTAAAACAAAGAATCGCTCAAGCGTTACGCGGATTTGCAGACAAAGGTCTAACAGTTGAAGAGCGCGATGGAAAAATTTACGTGAGTTTAGAGGCAAAGCTTCTATTTGCCTCAGGCAGCACGATTGTAGAGCCAGAGGGGAAATCAGCCGTGGTTCAGTTAGCTAAAGCGATTGAGGGAGAAACTGACCTAGAAATTATTGTCGAAGGACATACCGATACGGATGGTTTAAATAGTAAGTCTCATCCAAAAGACAATTGGGAATTATCTGTATTGAGAGCGACTTCGGTTGTTAATATCATGACCGCTAATAGTTCCATTAATCCAATGATTTTGACAGCTGCGGGACGTTCAGAATACCATCCGGTAGATGAATTTGACAAGGCAAAAAATCGAAGAATAGAAGTGATTATTGCACCTAACTTAGATGAATTGTTTAAGATAATTGCCAATCAGTAGTTTTTAGTCGAAAGTCAAAAGTAAAAAAGTCAAAAGTCCTGAAATTATTTTGCTGCTTTGAAGCGAGCATGTCTTTAAACTTCCAGTTTTTCACTTTCTCACCCTCACAGAAACCGTCTATTTAATCCACTCAAACCCGGTGTAAGGAACTAGACAAGCTGGAATTTTAATCCCTTCTGGTGTTTGGTGATTCTCCAACAATGCCGCAACTATTCTTGGTAATGCTAAAGCACTTCCATTTAAAGTGTGACACAACTGGGTTTTCTTGCTTTCAGTTTTGAATCGTAGCTTGAGTCGGTTTGCTTGGAATGTTTCAAAGAGTGAAACGGAACTCACTTCTAACCAACGCTCTTGTGCAGCAGAGTACACTTCAAAATCATAGGTGATCGCTGATGTGAATCCCATATCCCCACCGCATAAGCGTAAAATACGGTAATGAAGCCCCAAACTTTCGAGTAGGCTTTTTACATGTTGAACCATTTCGTCCAATGCCGCTAAGGAATTTTTTGGATGTTCCACACGAACTATTTCCACTTTGTCAAATTGGTGTAGCCGGTTAAGCCCGCGTACATCTCTACCATAAGAACCGGCCTCTCTTCTGAAACACGGTGTATAGCCGGTAATTTTTATCGAAAAATCCTCGTTCGGTAAAATGACATCTCGATACATGTTGGTGAGCGGTACTTCAGCAGTTGGAATTAAATAGAAATTATCTATCGTTGCGTGGTACATCTGCCCCTCTTTATCCGGTAACTGCCCTGTTCCAATCCCCGAATCTTCGTTCACTAAAAGTGGTGGTATGAATTCTTCATACCCCGCTTTTTCAGCTTCATTTAAGAAATAATTGATCAGTGCGCGCTGTAACTTCGCTCCTTTTCCAGTATAAAATGGAAATCCCGCCCCTGTGACTTTAACACCCATTTCAAAATCGATCAAGTTGTATTTATCGGCCAATTCCCAATGGGGTAATGCTTCACCAGTAAAAACAACCTTTGATCCAACTTCTTCTACAACTTCGTTGTCTGCTTCTGATTTTCCTGCTGGTACTGTGGTTAGTGGTACGTTGGGGACTTGGTATAAAAGGTCGGTAATTTTACGTTCCCATTCAGTAACGACTTCGCGTAACGTTTGTTCTTTTTCTTTTAATACGGTTGTTTGTTCTTTCGCTGCATTTGCCTCAGCAGTTTTACCTTGCTTGAAAAGTAAACCGATTTCTTTGGAAATTTGATTGCTTTCAGCCTGAATGGATTCAAGCTCTGTTTTCACGACTCTCCATTGTTCATCGGCAGCGATAATCGCTTCGATTTCTTTAGAATAATCTACCGCGCGCTTTTTCAATCCTCCAATAATAGCATCTTTTTCAGCGCGAATACGTGTAATTTCCAACATAACATGAATTTTCGAGCAAAAATAAAACTATTCAGACATAGACGAATTGAAAAGTAGACATTATCTCTATTTTTATTCATCATAGGAAGTTGTATGGTTCAAAACGAAGTGGTAAATGTTTGGGGAGGGCATCTTGTGAGCGATATGATGTCAATGTTGTTTAAAAAGTTTAAAATGATTTTTTTACACTCTTTCCAACCAAATGGTGTCGAGTTTCATCTTATTATTATGATGCTGGTTCGAATTATGAAAAAAGCGGGTATAATTTTGTTAGCGCTTGGTTTTGCTTTCGTTCTTTTCGGGTGTAATAAGTCGAAGTGGAAAAAGCCAACAGAACTTGGTTTTACTGTCAATCTTAATACTACCGAAATCATGAATGGCAACCTAGTATTTTCTGGCGGTCAAATTCTTTTTGAAAGTGTTCATTTTGACGGACAGCGGATTCAAGGTGATGACGTTTATTTTGAATCAGAATTTGAGAATGGACTTTTGGTTGACTTGAACTCTTCGCAAGTGAATAGTCAATTGAAGTTTGATGTTCCTCAAGGCACTTATACTGCGGCTCGAATCGACTTTAGCACAGAAGGAATAGGGGGTCAACAAAACAGAATTGTTGGGAGCTATACAAATACCGGCGGTACCGTGTTGCCAGTTATTGTCGAGGTTGAGATAATTGAATTTTATGACAAGCTCGCGAAAAATTCGCAAGGCGAAGTGGAGATTGATTTAGTTGAAGGCGTTCCAGCCACAGCGAAAGTTACTTTTGATCCGTCGTATTGGTTTCAGACTATCTCAATGAGTCAAATGGATGACGCGCAACTTACCGAAGTGGCCGGGGTACAGACACTGCTTATTTCTCCGAATGTTAATACAGACATTTACGATATTTTGGTAGAACGCATTGGTTCGAATGTTCAAATCATTATTGAATAAATGGATCACCTAAAACACATATCAGAGGAGGAGTTAATTAAAGGGTGCCTGCAGGATAAACGTGATTATCAAGAGGCGCTCTATCGAAAATATGCGGATCAAATGTATGGGGTGGTAATGACATATGCAAAGGATTCGGAAGATGCTGCAGATATACTCCAAGAGAGTTTTATACATGTATTTCGTAAAATGGATACATTTAGATTTGAGTCCCCTTTTGGAGGTTGGGTCAGACGAATAGTAGTGAATAAATGCATTGAGCATTACAGAAAAAAAGTAAGAAAACGTGAGGTTGAAGTAGCTCAAACCGATACACCTTCCGAGCCGGTTCGATTAGATGGAATACTTGAGCGCATTAATGCTCATGAAATTGTGCGTCTAGTGAACGACCTTCCAGCGAAAGCCGCAATGGTGTTAAAATTGTACGCCATTGAAGGCTATAAACATAGTGAAATTGCAACGATGCTCGAGATTTCTGAAGGAACTTCAAAATCACAATTGAACCGTGCAAAATCCTTGCTAAAGGAAAAGTTAACTGAGATTAATGGCTGAAAAGAAAAACATAGAGAAACTTGTCAAGGAGGGTTTTGAGGGAACATCTTTCAAGGCTCCTGATGGTCTATGGTCTTCAATTAATAGTGCATTAGTCAATTCAAAAGACACTGCCGAACAAAAGATTAAGGATAGTTTTGACAATATTGAAGTTGCTGCCCCACTTGGCATTTGGGAGGGAATAGAAAAAGAGCTTACTATTGACAGGGGGTGGAGGAGAACAGCAGTTTATTTGCGTCGAAGAACAGGTGCGAAATGGGCCAAAAGAGTAATTGCTTTCGCGATATTCATATTTTTAATCACTCCAGAATGCGTCGATTTAGGAGGTATTTCTGATGATACAGCATCGAAAACCAACAAACCTAGACACGCTGAACTGGTGAGCAAGAAGCGAAAAGAGCATCCGATTTCTGACCAGAGTCTTCGTCCTCAGTTTCAAACTTCCTCGAACATTTCTATGTATTCAGCAGGGGGTGAAATGTTTGGGAAAAGTACTTCAATAATTGTTGGGAAAGAAACGGGACTTGGTGAAAGCGGAATTCCAGCTAAGCGTTCACTTGACGCAGTGAATAGCGATAAGAATTTGAACTACGAATATGATGGCGCCGTTTTAACCGTGAGAAATGAAATATCTGTCAATCCATCTGACTACTTACTTTCCGACTGTAGCAATGCAAGACAATTGCCTATAATTCCGCTATCAAAAATCTCTCTTACTGCACCAGAAGAAAGTGCGATTATCGAACTTAAGCCAACTAAGAACAAATTGTTTGAGGCGGGCTTATTTGTTGGAGTCACCACAACGGAGATTATCAACAACACCACTCGCGCAGCATTGGATCCATCGAGTCTAATTTCCCTCAACCCGAGCATATCGAGTCACTTAGGAGTTCAAGGTGTTTATCATTTCAGTAAATCACATTCTTTGGTGGGGTCATTGAATCGCTTGAAGGTTGGACAATCGACTAATCAATACTCTAATGGGGAATATCAGAAGAAGGATATAAATTTCGAGTTTATAAGATTTCAGACAATGTATCAATTGAAGTTTAAGCGGTTCGAAGAACAACGAAACTTTTACACACTTAAGGTGGGGCCATATATAGGTCTTCTTTCACGGAAAAGCGCGACTGTCTCTGGTTTGTCGAGCAATTCATCGTCCTCAACTGAAACATTAGAATACATAGGTCAAGTTGATGCTGGATTATCTTTTCATGTCGGGCGAACAACAGCTTTGAAGAACTTTGTACTGGATTATGGTCTTAGTTTTGACAAGGGGTGGGTAAATCTCAATAAAGGTACGGGTAACACACCATCATCTTTTGATCGCACTACGACGATTGATCTCGGAGCATACATTTCTGTTCGATACAAGTTTTAAAAACACTCCTTTCTCCACGACATTTTTTGCGCATACTTATTTGATTCGGAAAAAAACTTTGTTTTTATGGATGGCCGAAAGAAGTCGTGAACCTGCCCATCTTATCTTGAGCTATTCGCACTTGGTTTTCCAAAGCTGAATATCTTAATTTTTAAGTGTCAAAGATTTTTTAAGCAATTTCCAACGCGTTTCCAACCATTTTATTGAACTCATCATCATAGTAAAGAACTTAAAATTTAGAATCATGAAAAAATTGAAAACTGGATTTGCTTTATTTTTGGGAGCAGTAGTATTATTAGGAGCAACGACCTCGTGTGGAAAATATAGAAAACACGACAATATGGAGGTGTTAGAGAATTCCTACACGGGAACGGTGTCCATAACATCAACTGGGGCGGACCCAGCAGGTGATTTTACAGGAGACGGAGATTCGGGTGAATATTCTTTCGTTTGGGAGAATTCAAAGACTACTGCTCAAGTAAATTTTGATGTGACGACCTCTGGTGGTACTGTTCAAATGATTATTAATGATGCTAAAGGTGATGTAGTGCTCGATGAAACTCGCCCTAGCGGAAGTGATGACACTTTTGCAGGAATAAGTGCCGAAGGGAAAAAGGGAAACTGGTTAATTACGATTAAATTAAATCAGTTCAATGGTGATGGAAGTTTTTCTGTTTCTCCAGGTAATTAAGTAGTAAAGGTTAATTCAAGGAAGGTCCAAATTAAATTTGGGCCTTTTTTTATTCCTTTTTGGGAAGGAGTCATGGGTTCTTAATTTTACGCAGTTGTAAATCCTATTATCTTTGTACACTCAATACACGATGAAACAATGCATAAACTATCTGCAACGATCATTACATTAAATGAGGAGCGAAATATTGGCCGATGTATTGATGCATTGATGCCTGTTGCAGATGAGATTATTGTTTTAGATTCGTTCTCAACGGATAAAACAGAACAGATTTGTCGTGAGAAAGGAGTGAGGTTTGAACAGCGTGCTTGGGAGGGATACGCCGCGACTAAAAATCACCTCAATAGTTTGGCAAGTTACCCTTGGATTTTTTCTATTGATGCTGACGAAGCACCAGATGAAGAGCTCATAAGGGCTGTTTTGCGCGCTAAAGAAGCAGGGTTTTCCGGTGTATATGCAGTAAATCGATTGACGAACTATTGCGGTAAATGGATTAAACATTCAGGATGGTATCCGGATATTAAAACGCGTCTATTTCCTAAAGAAGGGTCGGTTTGGGAAGGCAATTATGTGCATGAAGAGTTGTCTTTTTCCGGAAATCCTTCAATGCAATTGTTGGAAGGACACTTGTTGCATTACTCATACTATAACTTCAAAGAACATCGTGAGCGGGCGGATAAGTATTCAGTACTCACTGCCCAAAAGTTTCATGCCCAAGGCAAGCGCGTTGGTCCCTTGAAACCATACCTAAGTGCATTGGGAAGGTTTATTTCAATGTACGTTATCAAACTGGGGTTTTTAGACGGAAAAATGGGATTCAAAATCGCCTACATATCTGCTCAGTCAAATATATTAAAGTACAAAGAATTAATCCGATTGAATCGTGAGCAAAACAATTGATTTAAATGATAAAACCGTTGTAATTAGCAGAACGGATAGTATAGGTGATGTTATGTTAACGTTGCCAATGTGCGCTTGGATCAAGGAGAATTTCCCTTCCTGCAAACTTATTTTCTTAGGTCGTAACTACACACGGCCCATAATTGAATGCTTTCCAATGGTGGATGAAATACACAGTTATGACGAATTAGAGTTAATGCCGGTTCAGGCGCGTGTAGTGGAATTGACATCTTGGGAAGCGGATGTTTTTATACATGTTTTTCCACATAAGGAAATTGCAAAATTGGTAAAGAAGGCAAAAATAACAACGCGTGTTGGAACGTCACACCGTTCTTTCCACTTATTAACATGCAATCTTCGACTTAATTTTACACGTAAAAAAGCGGATGAACATGAGGCGCAACTGAATTTTGAACTACTAAAACCGTTTGGTTTAGAATCGTTACCTTCTTTACATGTGGTCAAACAGAAAATGAGACGCTTTCAAGTAAGGCATAAGTTAGAAGAGCCTCAAAACAGTCTTTTAGCTTCGAATAAAAAGAAAATTTTATTACATCCAAAATCGCAAGGAAGTGCTGTTGAATGGCCGATTGAGAATTATGTGTCCTTAGCGCTTCAACTTGTGGAATTAGGTCATAAAGTATTTTTTACAGGGACAGAAATAGAAGGGAAGTCTTTTAAGGAAGTGATTCCTAAGCATGAGGATATTATTGATGTAACTGGTCGATTTACCTTACGTGAATTCATTGCATTTATAGATAACGTTGATGGTTTGGTCGCTTGCAGCACAGGGCCATTACACATCGCTGCTGCATTGAATAAACGAGCTGTAGGACTTTATATCAATAAACGACCAATGCACCCTGGAAGATGGGGTGCTTTAGGAAAGAATACGACCAATTTGTTCGCCGAGACGAAAGAACCCAAAGAGACAGATATTTCATTGATTGAAGTAGAAGAAGTGATTGAAAAGCTCTTGGCCTTGTAACCATCTCATTCGTTAGGTCTTATATCTTAATATGTGGCTTATGAAACGAGGGGGATTATTTGTGATAGCGCTATTTATGTTAGCCGCACGACCAGAAAACACGGAACGCATATCAATTGTGAATGCTGTAAAAAATGGATTGATTCGGGTGGAAGCTACTTCGCTGGGTGGACATAGTGGTGAGGTCATAGAAGTTACAGTTATTCCACTAGCTAAAAAGCCATTTAACTTGTTGATTCCTGCAGGAACTCATTTCCTCCCAGATGATGCGGGCGACCAAAATATTTTTGTGGTGAAAGATCAAGAAGAAATGATTGCTTCATCTCCGAAGAGAATAAAGGTAGAAGGTTTCTGCTCTGAATCAAGTGATCGATCCCCCAGTATAGGGTCAGGATTTAAAATCATTCATTCGGAGGAGCAAAAATTAATTAAGCTTGCAGAATACATGAGAAGCAAAAATTTCTCAACAGATGTTAAGCAATCTGCTGTTTGGGCAGTTTCAGATCGCAAATCGCTTTCGCATATTTATGAAGAAGGTAACGAGGACCAAGTGAAAGAATTAAGAAAGTTTATTAGTACGCTCACTGGACAACCGAACGTTTGGTATTCGACGGAATGTAACATAGAAATTCTCGCAGACAGAACAATAGCTGCCACTCCGGTGAAAGTTTCTGGGGACATCGATTATCACGTAACACGTCCTGGCAAAATGAATGCGGCAGTGTATAAGGAGGACGGGACAAAATTATTTACTCTTGGTGAAGCAATGCAACTTCCAAGATCGGGTGATTATTCGTTCTTTTTCAATTTAACAGTGAAAGGGTGGAAAAATGGAATTTACGAAGTGAAGGTATTTATCGATGAGGAACCTATTCACGCGCAAGCGTTTGAGGTTTAGACAAAAAAAAGACCGGAGCAGTCCTTTAGTCTTTTAAAGATGCGGTCTTAAAAAATGCATTTATTTTTCCCGTTGAAAATTTCTAAATACCCCTTGAACTCCGCTTGAAGCTCCTCTGTCTCGCTATATTTTTCGTTGAATTCAACTTATGAGTTCGATTTTTACTCTTGAATTGGTTCGTTGTTGTAAAAATAGTAAAGTTTGTATAGTTGATCTTTAGGCTTTCCTTTTTCACCTAAACCATCGAATCTGCGTTTATTTGTTCTTTTACCCCAAAAGCATTTGTTTCCACTTCTGTATTCTATTGCAGGTATATTTATAATGTCTCTGTAGCTGGTGTTTCACAACTCGTCGCCAGTAGTTTAGCCGCAAGTACATCAAGAATAATTTCTCTGATGATTATTTTTCCACAATAGTTCACATTAATTATTTGCGCAAACAATCGTGATATTGCGAACGTGTTAAAAATGAATTATTTTATTCCATGATAGGAGCTATTCACCCTTTCCGCCACTGATGATGCGAGAAACTATTCCTTTTTGATCTGTTAACTCGGCCAACAGAACACCTCCCCAATGAAGAATTAAAAAGGCAGTTAAATAATAAATGCTCAACTCATGAATTTCCTCCATGGTGTGTTCCAAGCTCTCTGGTCCAAATTTTATCATTAAGCCAGTAAAAAGAGAACCGGCAACAAACACGTAAAACAAGAGATAAGTCCATTTTTGAAATCTTTCTTTAAGGGAAAGACCTTTTTTAACTGGGTTTTGAAATTTCATCTCTCCGAAGATGGGTAACATAAATCGCAGGAGAAATAACCCTGTTAGCACATATCCAAAGTAAATGTGCCAAATCCACATCGGTTGTCTGATTTTTTTAGCCAGAACGACTAATTGGTCACGTTCTAAATTGACATCGTTTTCAGTGAGGTACTCCTGCATGATATCAGCGACACTGTTTTTATTCATCCAAGTAAGTCGCAAGAAAATGGTGAGCAGCAATAGCATAAATGTAATTGCTATCGACCAATGTATGATGCGGTAAATTTTCGAATAGTTTTTAGTTTCCATCTTTTTTAAGATTAGTGGGTTTAAAATATGTATTTATTAATATTAATTGTGTTTTACGTGTTCTTTTTACTATTCTTTAGCCGCTCTCTCAAGTCGGTCATTGATCGATTTACCAAGCCCCGTCGCAGGGAGTCTCTCTGCTAGAATAAGATCTACAGATAAGTCATCTAGATTGTGGAGGGCTAAATATAAGTTGGCTGCCGCTTCTTTTAAGTCTCCTTTCGAAGACAGAATCACTTCATGTTCGCATGGGATGCTTGTGGTGTTTTCTGTAAAACGAAGCAGTGCTATTTTTTTCCCTTTGTGAGCGTGAACTGCTTGTTCCAAATCTTCGACTAAGAACAATTTGGTTTTCGGGGCGTAGTGTTTGGCGAGCATTCCAGGTGCGTTCGGAGCGGTCTCATTTTTGTTTTTAATTGATACTTCGCCAATAACAGATTTTATTTCTTCCAATGAAATGCCCCCTAATCGGAAAACAATGGCTTCCCCTTCGTCAAATCCAATAATGGTAGATTCGATACCATTTGTACACTGACCTCCGTCAAGAACTAACGCAAGAGAGTCAGGAAAATAGGCTGCTACATGTTCTGCCTTAGTTGGACTAATGCCATTGAATGGGTTGGCGCTTGGTGCGGCTAACGGAAAAGGAATTGACTCGAGTAGTTTTAGGGCTACAGGATGGTTAGGAATACGCACTGCAACTGTTTCTTTTCCAGCCGTAATGAGGTCTGGAACGATGGCCTTTTTTTTCAAAAGTAGGGTCATCGGTCCAGGCCAGAATGCCTCAGCAAGTAGTTTTGCTTTTTCGGGAAATTCGGCTACCAAATTTTCGAGTTGTTGAACGGAATGAACATGCACAATTAACGGGTTCAACAATGGACGCTGCTTCGTTTCAAAGATTTTTCGAATTGCGTGCTCATTGTATATGTTTCCGGCTAAACCATATACAGTTTCTGTTGGAATAGCAACTAATTCACCTGCTGTTAACAGTTCAATTGCTTTAGAAATATCCGTTGAAATCAGTACCATGGATCAATGTGGTTTATTGACGAATTCAATAGCTTTTCCAAAAAGACCTTCCTGAAATGTTCCGTTCTTGTAGATGAGGTTGCCGTTGACAAATGTATGTGTGATCTTGGAATGAAAAG
>JALQTG010000230.1 GCA_023264075.1 Crocinitomicaceae bacterium | reverse complement strand
GAGTAGTGCGTATTTTTGAAGGAAATCTAAGTATATGTATAGATGCAGATATAGAAATTGCCGAAGACTTATTTCAGAGGACGTGAATAAGAATTCACGTTATTGTCCTTCTGAATTAGGTGATGTAAAGGAAAGCTGTTCGTACAAAGAGAGAAAGCTGCGCCAACTAGAAACTTTTACGAAGAATAAAGTATTAATAGATCGCAAAGCTAGGCTAGAGAATACGCTACAATTAATTCTAAATGGAGTTCACGTTAAGAATATCACAGCAGATCGCTTCTTGAAGTTAATCAGCCCCTTTATTGATCTTTTCGAGTTAAGGTATCTTAATGGTTCGGAGATATATTGGTATCGAAATATCTCAATGCATAAGTTAATGAAAGGAGAAGTAGTATTTATTAAAATAATTAAAAAATGAAAATAGAAGATTTTTTTTCTGGCCCTCCTTTGGAGATTATTGAAAACGTAAACATAGAAAAATCAAAAATGATTAGGGGAGGTAATGCTTTTTTACTTGTTGGCACATTGGCAATTTTGGTTGTCGGATTTGTGGTACTTCATCAAATGAATAAAAAAGATGCGGTATAGTTGAGTTAAAAAATAAAAAAAGAGGTTCTTTTTAGTGCTAATGAATTTCCTTTTTCTATCTTTGAAAAGAGGTGCGGAAACGACCGTATTGCCACAATTGTGTCGCTATTGTGTCACCTTTGGAAAAATTAAAAGTTGTAAAAAACACGTTTAGAGCAAGTTAGGTTTGTTGAGGGGATCCTGAGCGGATCACTATACAAGAGGAATGTGCGAATCACATTCCTTTTTTTATTTCTTTGAATTTTTTTCGAATTCCAGATTGATATTTGACATAAAAGAAGGAGGAGCATTCAGCTCCTCCCTTTGCATTGTAATTTAGGATTCGTTTATTTCAATACATTGACATGACCTACGAATACTTTTCGTTCATCATTTTTAGTTACTTTGACTTCAATTTTCCATACATAGGTTCCGTCTTTAACGAGTTCAGCTCCGTTAGCTGCGCCACCGTAGGTTCCATCCCAACCGAGAGATGCATCGAAGGATTCGAAGATGATTTCCCCCCAACGGTTGAAGATCATAAGGTGGAAGTCAAAAGGGTCGTAACCTGAGGTAAATACTGGTTGAAAAGAGGGGTTAAAATCATCTTGGTCAGGGGTAAATGTATTCGGCACATAGAAGATGAGCTCTTCAACAATATTAATCACTGCGGTAGCTGTATCCGTGCATCCAAAATCAGAAGAAGCTATTAATATTACTTCATAAGATGCTTCAATTTCTGGGTATGTATTAGAAGGATTGATTGCGTTACTAGCTGCTCCGTCGCCAAAGAACCATTGGTATTGGTTAGCACCTATTGAACCGTTGGTAAATTGGACTTCAGTATTAATGCTTGTTGGTTGGTTCGGAGAGAACGTAAAGTAAGCAGTAGGATAGGGCTCTACGCACACATAGTCAGTTTGTGTAAAGCTGTTTGTACATCCATTAGCCGATGTCACTTCTAGTGTCACATCATAACATCCAGGATTGGTAAATGTATAGGCTACATTATCACATCCTGTAAGAACGGTTCCATCGCTCAAGTACCAAACACACTCACTACCTGGGTCGGTTGCTCCAGTGTTGGTGAAAGAAGTGGTTACTGGTGCACAACCTTCTAGGTTATCTCCTGTAAAATTAACTTGGTCTACGTTTTCAACGGTCACAAGTACATTGTCAGTTCCCTCACATCCAAATTGAGAGGTTCCAATGACGGTGTAAGTTTGTGTTTGTGTAGGAATAAAAGGAACTCCATTAATTACCCCGTTATCCCAGGTGTATGACTGTGCACCAGAAGCGGTGAGCGTAACATCACCCCCCAAACAAACAGTCACATCATTTCCTGCAAACACATTAGGAATAGGATTCACGATTACGGTGACTTGGTCAGTAGAGATACAGTTATCAAGATCTGCAGTAACGGTATATGTAGTTGCACCCACTACCTGATTAAAAGGCACGCCGTCATTGATTCCATTGTCCCAGGATATGATTGCCCCGTCAGGATTACTAGCCGTTAAAGTAACCTGAATACCTTCACATACTTCTTGGTCAGGACCAGCATCAACTGTTGGTGCATTGGGGTTGATAAGAGAGATATTCGTGTCGTTTATTCCAGTACACAAAGAAGTAGCATCAGTAACTACAAAAGAAGTATAATCACCAATAGATAATCCTGTTAGCAGAAGTTGACCACTGCCATCAGCTATGAGATTAATTGGACCCACTGGGTTACCATTATTGGTATACCCAACAGTGTATGCAACTCCAGGATTTAAGCCACTTAGTACAATAAAACCATCATTTATCCCGCACCCCGACGGGTTAGTTCCATTAGGGGTAAACACAGGGTTTGGAGTAACTGTTATATCCACTTGATCAGTAGAAATACAACTTAATAATTCAGCAGTAACAGTATAGGTTGTTGTTCCGCTAGGGGGTGTAAAAGCTACACCATCAACAACTCCATTATCCCAAGATATAGCAGCTCCGTTAGGGTTGTCAGCTGTTAGTGTAACTTGCTCTCCATCACACGAAACTTGGTTAGCTCCAGCATCTACGACAGGGAAAGGATTTATGGTGATGGTTACTTGGTCAGTAGATGTGCACCCATCAAGTTCTGCAGTGAGTGTATAGGTAACTACCCCTGGTGCTTGAATGAAGGGAACACCATCTGTCACTCCATTATCCCAAGAAATGTTTGCTCCATCGGGGTTATCTGCTGTAAGGGTGACAGGAGTATCTTCACATTCTATTTGGTCAGTCCCAGCACTAACAATAGCAGCAATGGGTTCAATTAAATTTATAACCGAAGGGTCAACTGTTGTACATCCGTTTAGGGTTAGTGTAAAGTTTGAGTAAGTTCCAGCCCCAAGATTATTAATTAAAATAACTCCTGCAGCATCAGATAGTAAGTTGGCAGGACCAACGGTAGTTGCTCCTTGTGAATAAGTTACTTCGTATGTGGTATTGGGGTCAAGTCCTTCAATAGCAATACTTCCGTCTTCCAAAGCACATTCCGTTGGGTTGGTAGGAGATAATGTGAATGTCGGAGGTAAATAAATGGTGACATCGAATGATGTTTCATCAAAGCAGTTGGGTGTTGTTCCGGTTTGGTCATAGATATAATAGGTTGTGGTTCCTGGAGTATTAACCACATCTCCTGAGTTTAGTGCAGCGCCTCCGCCATTGGGAGAGGTATAAAATGCTTCATTACCACTTAGGTCTGTACCAGTAATTGCAGGGAGAATATACTCATCACATTCTTCGGCATTCACCAAAGGATTTAATTGTGGTGTTGGATTGATTGTTAATTGAAAAGATTCTTCATCAAAGCAATTTGGAACAGTTCCTGTTTCATCATAGATGTAGAGTGTTAAAGGATAATTGGCAAAGTCTGCATAATTCACTGTGGTACCTGCTAAGTATTGAACACCTCCTGCATTGGGAGCTGTATAGTAAGCTTGATTTCCGGATAAATTAGTTCCATTGATTGCAGGGAAAGTGAATGCATCACAGATTGTTTGGTTGGCTAGAGGAGTAATCAAGGGAACAGGATTGATGGTAATATCAAAAGTCGCTTGATCAAAACAAATTGGATCAGGAGTGGTATAGGTTACTGTATAGGTCCCTGGAGTAGAAGTGGACAAGTCTATTAACCCAGAAGTTGCGTTAATCACAAGCCCTGCAGGAGCGAAAGTAAAGTTTCCTCCTGGAGTACCTGTAATAGCTGCGGTTGGATCAACTTCATCTTGACAATATACATCAGTGGGATACGAAAAGGCCGGATCTTCCACTCCAGAGAATGTTCCGGTTACTTGAATCGGACAACCGTTGTTATCAATCAAATCAAAAGACCATGCATCACCGTCTACCAACCCTGTAATGGTGATTGTACCTCCATTGTTTGCTGTTGTGTTTCCAAAAGTAGCATTTGCTGGTGCTAGGTTGCTTGCAGTAAACTGGGAACCATCCACAGCAGGAGCACCACCGTTTACCGTAACAGTGGCAGTACCGTTTTGACAATCTTGTACTTGACTGGTAGTAACTTCTGGAAGGAACGTAACAGGATAAGTAGGTCCAAGGTCATAACACCAGTTTCCACCATTTAATGAGATGGCATAAATACCATCCATCATGCTGTACATAGTAACTGGAACAAAATAAAGGGTTGTACCATCACCTGAATTATTAAGGATAGTCCAAGCTTGATTCGCTGTAGATGCTATTCCTAATAAACAAGGATCCGTTGTGATATCATCTGGAACCCCAATAGAGGGCGGGCAATCATATACTAATAACCACATCCCAGGGTCGTAGGTTACTCCTGCTAAATTAAAATCTTGAGAAGGAATGAATCCAGCAGTATTTGAAATATCTAATTCATCTCCGAAACACAATGCCCAAGGATTTGATGAGTTTGCATCCCCATTTACCCCATCACTGAAAAATCCAATCTCGGCTTCACACACACAACCTGAAGGATAGTCGAAAGGACCAATATTTAATGAACACGCAGGATCTGCAGTAAAGAAAGCGGTAATGTCGCAATTTGTAAATCCGTCGGAGTCTATTCCCGTAATGTTGTAGTTGGTTGGACTGACAAACGGAGGGTTGAATGCCTGTTGGTTTCCATTACAATCTTGAACAATCAACTGACCGGTAGTAGGAGGTGCGGAAAACTCAATTGTACCAGAAATTGAAAATGTGTTATCATTAGGATCACAGGCTGAGATATTCGCCTCAAAAAAGTTCATGAAACAAGTTGTACAGTTATTTACTGTAATAGTTGTTGAAGAGGCATCATTACAAGGAGCTTGACCGATAGAGTAATTAATTGTATGCGTACCTACACCGGCCGTTGCGGGATTAAAAGTTCCAGTAGGTGATACACCTGGGCCAGACCAAACACCACCATTATCAATTGCATTCAATTGTATGGCCGGGTCATCATCGCAAAATGGACCTACTGGTGTAATAGTTGCATCTGGGGGTCCCGTTTGTGCACTTGTTGCACTATTTCCTAATTCTAACGTGAAGTTGTTCTGAGCATCACTATAGTCCTCAACTAAAATCATAATAACATCACCAGTATTCACTGAAGGGCCTGCAACCTGCGCTGCACAGCCTCCAATGGTAAATCCAAATTCTGCGCATCCATCACAAGGATTTACGTAGTTACAACCTATAGCAGTAGCTGCATTTAAACTTGAACAAGGATCAGCAACTCCAGTAATGTCAAAAAGTTGAACATCCAGGCATCCAGCCCCTGGTCCTGTATTATTTCCATCAATTAATAAATCAAGTGTTCCCCCTTGAGTAATATATAAAATAATGTAAGCATAATTGGGTGCTGCTTGTCCATTAATGTAAGACAAACAACCACCTGGATTTGCCGAGCCTGGTTGAAATGTAAAAGGACCAGCTACTCCTGGAGTACAGATACTAATGTTTGTATTACACTGGGTGTGACCAATATTTTGAAATATAAAAATGGAAAAGGCAATCAATAGTAGTTTAAATCTGAGCATAATGAAGGTTTTGATATCTTAATTCAAGATGTAATTATATACATTGAAGTGACCAAATACACTTCTCGTTTCTTCTTCAGTGGGGGTAGAAGTAAAGTAAATAGAGAATGTTCTTTCAGTGGTTTCAAAAGTTATTTGTGCTACGTTTAAATAAAGATTAGCAATTCGCTGGGCGAAGCTCGATGCATTTTGTATTGGAATATTTCGCTGATCGATAAACGAATAAATAGTTAGCCCATTTATTGTTTCAACGGTAACGTTTACAAGAGGGTGTGGGTCTTGTGAATGGACTGCATTCCATTGTGATACATGTGTCATTAGGAATGAAATTAAAGAAAATAAAATGATTTTTTTCATGCTTGTAACAATCGATTTGCATTAGTAAACGATTCGAAAACCAGTTAGTTGCCTCTAAAAATACAAATAAATTGACTGGCTTACAATTAGATTTAAGGTTTGAACATAAAACGTCAAATTTGAATAATATTTAGTAGGTTAGGATGAAAAAAAAATACGTCATACTAAATAGTATAACGTATTTCCGATTTGAATAAATAATTTTTATAAATTCTCTAAATCCGGTTGCCTCATTCCACAGAAGAATTTCAATACTTTCTCATATAGCTTACCTTCAATCTCTACTTCTACATGGATTAAGTAAACTCCACCAGAGATTGGGATAATTTGACCATTTTTCAAGTCCCAATCAATTGATGTTACTGGACTATCCTTATCATATGCTCTTACTAATTTTCCAGATACATCGTATATTCTCACCTTACAACGCTCAGGAAGATTGGTGATTTTTACACGTGTATCACGACGATCACGCTCGTACTCAGAGAATGCATAGTATGGATTTGGTACCACATTGATAATATCCAACACGCTTGCTAACGTTTCAGCATCTCCTTTGATCGTTTTGAAGCTATCCATGCTCCACTCATACGATGGACGTCCACCGTTGTCGTTTGTTCCAACATAATCTTCATATTCTTTATTCATTCGAACGCGAATACGTGCGTCTGTTGCTAATAACTCTCTTCCTGGAATAACCATCGGTTGCATTACCCATGAAAGGTTTCTAAATACCTCACGGTAAGTCGTTGTTGTTACTGACCCTGATAATCGAGTTCGTACAAATTCTCCTTGGTCATACGCTGGCATTCCGTCAAACTCTCCACCGAATACATAAATCGTGTGTTGACCACCAAATAATGGCGAACCAATTGAGTTATAGAATTCAGAAGTTGGATTCCAAATCATGTCCCCACCATTCTGTCCAGACAAGAACGAGTTCTCTCCAAACGCCATATTCAAGCGACGACCTGTTTCTACGTCAATTGCATATCCTGGGAACCATGACATTCCAGTTCCAGTTCCATCTGGTTGACCATTCTTACCAACTGATGGAGAATTACGAAGTGTTCCAGGTTGTGCATTCCCAATTGCTAAGTTCGCATCATCACTCAATTCAATTACTGGACAACGTGTCCACTTCGATTGATCTGTTGTGAATACGATATCAATACTTGGGTGATTCTTCGTACGCAAGTTATTCAACATAGAAGTGAATACAGAACCTGTTACTGAAGCAGGTACTACAATCGGGTTGTATCCACAACCATTGTGTCGAGCTACTTGACCTGGAGCGATAATTCCTCCCAATAAGCTGTTGTACACGTTGTTTGGATCATTAATCGCTGCATCTACATAACAATCAGGATTGTTAATCCCTAGTGTAGGGTCTATCTCTGCAGCATCAGGAATATATGAACCGTTAATAATCCAGTTTTGTGGAGTGAACGAGTTATCATCCGGAAGACCAATCAACCATAACTTTGAACTGTCTTGGAAATCCAACGTTGCTTCAATCGGTAAAGCAATCTTATTGCTATTAGAACAAGACTCAGAACCATCGCTACATGCATACTTCTCTTGTTGAATCTGAACTGAAATCCCCCATTCAGGAATCAATTGTTCATTGTTTACTTCAATAGTACGGCTTGAGCTTACTGATTCAAGCAAGTTACCGCCTTTGAAGTCGTAACGATCAATTCTCCAGCTTGCGGTATCGATAGACGTGTATTCTTCAAACTCTAACTTGAAGTATCCATCCACCAAATTCAATGGGTCAATCACTTTTACGTTAATAGGAGCTTTTCCTTCTTGATAAGTAGGATTTGGAATTGAGCCATTCGCCACAATAAAGTCTTCCGTAGCCTGTGTTAAATCCACCGCACGGTTACCATTTCCTCTACCATCCAATTTCGTGATTTGAGGACTAGAACCATAAGGTAACTGAACGATTGTACCGTCAAATCTCGGAGCAGGGGTATGTGGAATACCAATCACAGGAGCAATTGCACCACCATCTGCTCCCAAACGTGAGGAAATATAAGGTAATTTCTGTCCGTCTAACTTGTCTGGATCATTCGGATCATACTCCTTATATTCATTGAATGCATATGCTACTGCAATGTAGTAATACGTCTTGTGGTTCACCAAACGACGGTTACCACCAGTGGCAAACGCATCTTCCAATATTCTAAATGAATGACGAATCCCTCTATTCTCTCCATCTACTCGAACAACTGGAACCGAGAATCCGATTACTTCATCAAACTCAAAATTGACGATTCTTTCTATACCATTTTCAAGGTCACATTGTGCTACTAAACGCGCTTTATCAATATCACCGATATCAGAAACCCCATCCTCTACACTTGACATTTGGTAGATTTGGTAACCCTCGAAACGGTAGAATTTATCGATTGAAGAACCATCAATTGGATCAACGATGTTAATGTTATCTTCTTCTTCGTAAGCTTCATTTACATTGTTCCCGAAAGGATTGTCAATCAACAATACCA
>JALQTG010000169.1 GCA_023264075.1 Crocinitomicaceae bacterium | reverse complement strand
TTAATGTGTGGTGTTCGGTGACAGGTGCTCGAAGAGACTCCGTTTCAGGAGTTATCCACAATCCGAGTTTGTAAAATGTTGTCTACTTCAGTTGTCCATTAAAATTGTTTTTTACTTTTGCTTACAAACATTTAGAAATTATGAAAGAACTTCTCCACAAATACGAAAATAAGCAACCTGAAATTGTGTTCGAATGGAGTGACCCAGAGACTGAGGCGACGGGATGGGTAGTGATTAATTCATTGCGCGGTGGTGCTGCAGGTGGTGGAACTCGGATGAGAGAAGGGCTTGATAAACGGGAAGTTGAATCTCTTGCCAAAACTATGGAGGTCAAATTCACAGTTGCTGGACCTCCTATTGGGGGTGCCAAATCAGGGATAAACTTTAATCCTAAAGACCCACGTAAGAATGGGGTGTTAAGACGCTGGTATGCAGCGGTTACTCCGTTGTTAAAACATTATTACGGAACTGGGGGGGACTTAAATGTGGATGAAATTCATGAAGTCATTCCAATCACCGAAGACTGTGGAGTGTGGCATCCTCAAGAAGGAGTATTCAATGGGCATTTTCAACCTAGAGAGGCGCAGAAAATAAATCGTATAGGTCAACTTAGAAACGGTGTGCTGAAAGTAATAGAAGACCCTAAATTTTCTCCAGATGTCAATCGGAAATTTGTAATCGCAGACATGATTACCGGTTATGGAGTAGCTGAATCAGTGAAGCATTTCTATTCGATTTGGGGGGGAGATGTTCGGAATAAGCGCGTGATTATCCAAGGTTGGGGAAACGTAGCTTCTGCAGCCGCTTTTTATTTAGCTCAAGAAGGTGCAAAAATCGTTGGTATTTTGGATCGAGCTGGTGGCTTAATTAACGAGCAAGGTTTTTCTTTCGAAGAGATTAAGAATCTCTTCTTAACAAAGAATGGAAACGAATTATATCATACCCAAATGAAATCATTTGATGAAATAAATGATCGTATTTGGGATGTGAAAGCAGAAGTATTTCTACCATGTGCTGCATCTCGTTTAATCACTCAAAATCAAGTAAACAGAATGATTGTGTCTGGTGTAGAGGTGATTTCCGCTGGGGCAAATGTTCCTTTTGCAGATCCAGAAATATTTTTTGGTTCCATTGCGGACTATACGGATAACAATATTGCTGTAATCCCAGATTTCATTGCAAATTGTGGAATGGCGCGTGTTTTTGCATATTTGATGTCTTCTGACCTGGAAGAATTAACAGATAAGGGAATCTTTGAAGACACAAGTTCTATAATTAAAAAAGCTTTGGAGGCTACTCACGATGTTAATCCTGGTAAAACTGGGATAGCTAAGGCAGCCTTTGAGATTGCACTAAAACAACTTGTATAATTAACTCGTAAACTACGAAAATGGAAATCTTTATTGTTGCCGTATTTATTCTTGGTTACCTCGCTATCACTGTTGAGCACACCATTAAGATTGATAAATTAGTTCCCGCGCTATTAATGATGGCTTTAGCTTGGGCGGGAGTAACGTTTGGATTAGATGGGTTTACCCAATGGTTCGATTCACACGCCAGCGCATTAATGAACGGTGAAAATGGAACCGAAAACTTTGCCTTGATGGGGCATGAAGCCAAATTGCATGTGATGGAAAATACATTACTTCATCATTTCGGTAAGACGTGTGAAATCTTAATCTTCTTGATTGGTGCAATGACGATTGTAGAAATTGTGGATCACTTCCATGGTTTTTCTACTATCAAATCATTCATTCGCACCAACAAGAAAAGAACATTGCTTTGGATTATCGCCATTTTAGCTTTTATTTTATCAGCGATCATAGATAACCTCACTGCTACAATTGTACTGATCACTATTCTTCGAAAATTATTATCTGATTCTAAAGATAGAATTTGGTTTGCAGGTATGATTATCATTGCAGCGAATGCCGGTGGCGCGTGGTCTCCAATTGGTGATGTAACAACGACAATGCTCTGGATGGGAGGTAAAGTAAGTGCAATGGATTTATTTGCAAAATTGATTATTCCTTCCATTATTTGTATGGTTGTACCAACCTTAATCGCATCCTTTTCGAAAGCATTCAAAGGTTCATTTGAATTACCTCCAGAGTCTGAATTTTCTAACAAACGTGGGCCACTTATGCTGTATTTAGGATTAGGAATGATTGTATTTGTTCCTATTTTTAAAACAATTACACACCTTCCTCCATATGTCGGTATGATGCTTTCTTTAGGGATTGTTGCATTGGTTGCTGAAATTATTAGTGCGCGTCAATTTACATTGTCCTATGCAGGCGCTGGAAAAGAAGAGAATGATGATGACGTTGCAGATCGTGGTGAAGGAGGAGGACATCATGAGAGCCCAACGTTTAGAGCACTTACTAAAATTGAGATGCCTTCTATTTTATTTTTCCTAGGTATTTTAATGACAGTGGCTGCATTGGAATCTTTAGGTCTTGTATTCAATTTCGGTCAATCAGTAAGTGCTAGTATGCACACGGATGTATTTGTAATGCTTCTTGGATTTGGATCAGCCGTGATTGATAATGTACCATTGGTTGCTGCGAGTATGGGAATGTTTCAGAATGAAATGGATCATCATGTTTGGCATTTTATAGCTTACGCTGCTGGAACAGGAGGTTCAATGTTGATTATTGGATCGGCCGCTGGAGTTGTTGCAATGGGAATGGAACGCATTTCATTTTTCTGGTATCTAAAAAATATTTCTTGGTTGGCTTTAGCAGGGTACGTTGGAGGAGCTGTAGCATACATTCTAATGAACCCAATGTAATTTAAGGTGTAACTATTATATTTATTAAACGTTTGATTAATCATGAAAACAATGTTTTTACTACAAGCAGTAGAGGAAGTAACAACTGCATCTACAGCGGGCGCTGAAGAAAACTTCAAAGAGGTGGCAATTTGGCAAGCAGTTCTGGATGCCACGAGTGACTTTATGGGATTAGTAATTATGATTGTGTTAGCCGTGATGTCGGTCTATGCAGTCTATGTTTTCGTGGAGCGACTCTTGGCTTTGCGTCGAGCCTCAGAGAATGATCCAACGTTTCTGAATCGAGTTAAAGATTTGCTAAGCGAGGGGAAAGTGGATGATGCCAAGAATCTCTGTTTAAGAACAGATTCACCTTCAGCACGAATGTTAGAAAAAGGAATTAGCCGATTAGGTAAGTCAGTAGATATTGTTGCTACAACAATCGATAATACCGGTAAATTGGAGATTTCTCGTTTGGAACAACGTTTAAGTTTTCTTGCTACTGCTGCAGGTGCTGCCCCAATGATTGGTTTCTTGGGAACAACATTAGGGATGGTAAAGACCTTCAATGCCATGAAAAATTTGGACTCACTAGATTTAGGAACGATTGCTCCCGGAATCATGACGGCAATGGTAACTACGGTAGCCGGTTTGATTGTCGGAATTATTGCATATATGGGTTACAATTATTTGGTATCTAAAATTTCCAAAGTAGTTTATCGCATGGAGAATGACGCCATGGAGTTTATGGATTTATTGCATAAACCAACCAAATAACGTTAAGAAATATGGGATTTGGTACACAAAATAAAATTAAGGTAGAAGGTGGGATGGCTTCCATGACCGACCTTGTTTTTCTATTGTTAGTATTCTTTATTATTATGAGTACTATGGCGGAAAAGAATACTCCTGTGGAACTTCCAAAGCCAACGGAAAAATTAGAAACGTCAAAAGAAAATACTACTACCACTGTCATAATTACTGAGGATGATTTGTATAAGGTGATGATGAGTAATTCGGATGCTACTAACCCCTTCGGTCCAAAAACAGATGGTTTTGCATTAGAAGAAGTGAGAGACTTCTTAATTACTGAGGTTGAAAACACGCCTGAAATGAAAGTTAAAATCGCAGGAGCACGCAAAGCGAGTTACGAAGCAGTATTCCAAGTTTTAGCCCTATCGAAAGCGAGAGGATGGAAGCCTGTATTGGCCTATGACTAAAGGATGAACTTATGGCAAATGTTCCAGTAGTACACAAAGAGGATGACATCAAGGGAATGATTGCAGCAGCCTTGGCTCTGATGATTACGCTTTTTTTGTTGTTTTTTATAAAATACCACGAACCCGACCCACCCAAAGTAACTATTCCTATTCCCATTACCATGTCTGAAGAGGGAATTGATGAATTTGAAATTTCTAATGCCGGAGGGGGAGCCCCAAGTTCCACGACGGTTACTGAAGCTGTTGCGCAACCCGCAGCTCAAGAACAAGCAACTCAAGAGGAATCAGCTGTTTCTGTTCCAACGGGGAGTCAAGGAACAACGAATAATTCATCTAGTGAAACTTCACAACAAGCTAGTCCTTTTTCTGGAACGGGAAGTGGAGGCTCTGGAACTGGGGGTTCAGGTGGTGGTTTTGGCTCGGATAACGGACCGGGTTCAGGCACTGGTGACCCTGGAACAGGTTCTGCGGGGGAACGGATTCGGAAGAATAACTTGAAATCAAATCCAAAAACACCTAATACTGCGCTTTGCCAGATTGCTTTAAAGTTGATTATCGATGCCAATGGAAATGTAGTTTCTGTGTTAGAAATAAGAGAAAATACTACAACTACGAATCAAGTTCTTATTGATGAAGTAAAGTCGCTGGTTAAAAAAGAGGTAAAATATGACGCTCGTCCTGGCGCTCCCAATGCAACAGTTTTCTACACGGTAACTGTCCAACCTGGTTAACGACATGCAGCGACAAAGTTATCAGTCGGCAATCGATTGGCTTTTTCAGCAATTTCCCTCTTACCAAAATATAGGTGCAGGTGCCTATAAACCTAATTTGGATAATATTCACGCCTTGATTAGTGAATTGTCTATTCCTCTTACAAAGGTGCCATACGTGCACGTGGCCGGTACAAATGGAAAAGGGAGTACGTGTTCCATATTAGCGAGTACTTTAACTGAGGCTGGTTACAAGGTAGGGTTGTTTACATCACCACATATAAATGATTTTAGGGAGCGAATACGTATAAATGGTGTATTGATTCAGGAAGAAGCAGTTATTGATTTTGTAACTCATATACAAGACGCCTCAAGCACTGTTACACCCTCATTCTTTGAAATTTCTTTAGCGATGGCCTTGGATCATTTCAATCGAGAACGGTGTGATATTGCAATTATTGAAACGGGATTAGGGGGGAGGCTAGATGCGACCAATATTATAATTCCTATATTATCGGTAATTACGAATATTTCGTTGGAACATCAGATTTTTTTAGGAGATACGCGTGCTCAGATAGCGGCTGAAAAAGCAGGAATCATTAAAACAACTATTCCCGTAGTTATTGGTCAAATGGACGAAGAAATAGGCCCTGTTTTTTCTCAAGTCTGTGAAAATCTTCGATCAACACTGTATTCGGCGACTTCAAACCATCCGAATTATTTAGAACGTAATAAGGTAATTGTTCAGAAATGTCTTGAAGTGCTCAAGAATATTGGTTTCCCAACAAAAGAGGAACATTTTGATTTAGGCATTCAACATGTTAAGTCGAATGCAGGTCTAAGGGGACGTTTACAAGTAATCAATCATCAACCTTTGGTTATTGCAGATGCTGCACATAATGAGGATGGTATTCGTTCGATGTTTCGTGCCATTGGAACAATGTATCCCAAATCTGATTTGCGTATTGTTTATGGGTCAAGCGCTGATAAAGATTTGGATCAAATAGGAAAACTTTTTCCGTCGAAAGCGGACTATTATTTGACACAATTTAAAAATCCTCGCTCCTTAAGTGAAAAGCAGTTATATGAATTCTCGTCTAATTTCGGTTTAAATGCTCGATTTTATTCTTCTCCTAAATTAGCATTGCAAGCTGCGCAAGATTCTGCAAATGAAAGCACTGTGATAATAGTTTTTGGTAGCTTCTTTCTTCTAGAAGAAATTTTTTGATTTTTTCTTTCAAAATTTCTTGCTAGTTTAAATTTCTACTCTATATTTGCACCCGCTATTGCAGTGAACGCACTGCAAATTTTAATAGCAAATCGGGCTCTTAGCTCAGCTGGTTCAGAGCACCTGCCTTACAAGCAGGGGGTCACTGGTTCGAATCCAGTAGGGCCCACGAAGCCTCGCAGAAATGCGAGGCTTTTTTTGTTTCTAAAAAAATAACTTTTTCTTCTATCTTAGGGTTATGAAACATTTTATTTTCTTCTGTATACTCTTCTTTTGGAGTATTGGTTATGCTCAAAATGGACTTCCTAAAACTGCCGTTCAGGATTTTTTTAAAGCATTTCACAAACAAGATACGAGCGCAATGCGGAGCTTTTTTCATGTTTCGGCATCAATTCAAACAGTTACTTCAAATGTAGATGGGCCAGTTGTTCGCGAAGAATCCGTAAATGAGTTAATCAGAGGAATAGGTGGTATTCCAAATGAAATAAGTTTTGAAGAGCGGATTAAGCGTTTTAAAGTGCGATCGGATGGAAAAATAGCTCAAGTGTGGACACCTTATGAGTTTTGGATCAATGGGAAGAAATCACATTCAGGCGTGAACTCATTTGTTTTAGTAAAGTTAAGTGATGATTGGAAAATTATTCACCTAATTGATACTCGCAAAAAGTAAATTATAGATGAAAAAGAAGCTGTTTGTATTTTCTGGAGCGGGAGTTTCCGCAGAAAGTGGTATAAATACATTTAGAGATAGTAACGGTTTATGGGAGAATCACGCTATTGAAGATGTTGCTAGCCCTGAAGGTTGGCGAAAAAATCCTGCATTGGTACTTGAGTTTTACAACAAAAGAAGAGCCCAATTGAAAGAGGTACAACCGAATGAAGCTCATCTTATTATTGCTAGTCTTGAAGATCAATTTGAGGTAACTGTGGTGACTCAAAATGTCGATAATTTGCATGAACGCGCTGGATCAAGTCGTGTCATCCATTTACATGGAGAGCTGACTAAGGTGCGACCGGAAAATTCTATGGGAGGAGAAATTAGTTGGACGGATGATTTAGTATTAGGTGATGTTTCTGCAACCGGAATTCAATTACGTCCGCATATCGTCTGGTTTGGAGAGCTGCTGAATGAGGGTGATATGTTTGAGGCAAGACAGGCTGCAGAACAGGCTGATGTCTGTATTGTCATAGGTACTTCTTTACAAGTTTATCCGGCAAATGAAATACCTCATTATACAAAACAAAATTGTCCAATTTTTTTGGTAGACCCGAACGCGAGCAGCTTATTAAGCATAAGGAACCGTTCGAATATTATTGCGTTAGATACTCTAGCCTCAGAGGGAATGAGGCATGTAAGAGATGTACTCTTGCGCTAACAAAAAAGAGCCAGTAATTTACTGGCTCCATTTTCTAACGCTTTGATGAGGATTATTCTAATGTAAAGTTAATCACTACTGTTTTGTATGAACGGACATACTCACCTTTTAGGGTTCCAGGCTTCCATTTAGGTGATTTATTTACTACGCGAAGTGCCTCTTTCGCTAAATATCGGTCTACTTTGTTGGCTACTTTAGCATCGGTAATCGAGCCATCTTTTTCAACGATAAATTTTACATAAACTTTACCTTGAATTCCCATTTCTTGAGGTATTTCAGGATATTTTAATTCTGTCTTGAGAAAAGGAATCCAATTCTCGAAAGAAGCCTCGTTGTCAATCCACTCATAGACCTCTAAATCAGGTGCTTTTTCGTCGCCAACATTGATGATGATGTCTCCCACTTTCGGCAAGCCTGCAGTTACCACATTTTTTTCATCTTTGTTGACGTTCCCTACTTCTTTTATGTCTGGAGTCAACACCTTTAGATCTGGCGTTACAGGTTTGTCGTTAGTCACTTTGACGATTTTTGGAATCTCAATGGGCGTTGGAAGTTCTTCTTTGACCATTTTGATTTCAACGACTTCCCCTTTTCTTTCAATACGTTCTGTTTGAGCATCGTAAATAGGGTGCCTCCACGAGAAGGCCATCAGGAGACTTGCTCCTGTTACAAATAAGCCGAGTTGAAAATACACAACTCTATCCTTTTCAGGATTTACTTTAGGGTTTTTTTTCGCGATCATAATTATAAGTTTAAATTATGATGTCAAAACTCCAAGTTTTGTGCCATTAGCGGAATCCTTTATGGGTATTGACCTAGAAGGTAGAGTGTGTTATTTTTTTGTTAATGGCGTGGACAGAAATTGAGTATCATCAAGAATCTATGAGTTTAAATCCCTTTCCATGAATATTCATTATTTCTATGGCTTCATCGTCTTTCAACATTTTTCGCAGTTTAGCAATATAAACATCCATGCTACGACCGTTGAAATAATTATCATCTC
>JALQTG010000161.1 GCA_023264075.1 Crocinitomicaceae bacterium | reverse complement strand
TTAAGCGTGATACGCTCAACAAAAAATGGCGTTAAGAATCCGTTGATTTCAATGAACAGTGCGTCGAGTGAAGCGTATTGTTCAGGATATGTAACGTCAAAAAAAAGCGAAACTTCACCTTTAAATCCGTGAAGTTTCGCTACATGACCTAAGTTAAAGCAATCTGCTTTATTCATAAGGAATATTTATTCAGCTGCTTTTTTTTCCTCGTTATTTTCTTCATCAGTTGCTGCTGAAGCTTCTTCTGCCGCTTCAGCCGTTGGAGTCTCTTCTGCCACAGGAGTTTCTTCAGTTGTTTCTTCTGCAGGAGCTTCTTCAGTTGCCTCTGCCACTTCTTCTGCCGCAGGAGTTTCTTCAGTTACTTCCTCTACAACCGGAGCTGCTGCTGCTGCAAGAGCTGCTGCACGCTCTTCATTTTTCGCTTTTTCAGCCTTTAAACGATCAGCTTCTGCCTTTTGAGCTGCTGTAGAAAGTCCTGATCTCTTAGCTTCTACTTTAGCTTCTTTTTCTTTCATCCACGCTTCAAAACGCTTGTCTGCTTCTTCTGCTGTGAAAGCACCTTTTTTAACTCCTTTGTCCAAGTGGTTTTTGTACAAAACACCTTTGTAAGAAAGGATTGCACGAGCTGTGTCAGACATCTCAGCACCTACGCCAACCCATTCCAATGTCTTATCAAAATTGATATCGATTGTTGCGGGATTAGTGTTTGGATTGTAAATACCTAATTTCTCGATGAATTTACCGTCACGTTTTGCACGTGAGTCAGCTACTACTAAATGAAAGAAAGCGTATCCTTTCTTTCCGTGTCTTTGCAATCTAATTTTTGTTGCCATACTGTTTTATTGGTTGGGGTACGAAAACCCCGATTAATAAATTAATTAATTGAGCCGGCAAAGATAATGCATTTCTTTGATTTTGCAAATAAATAGTAAAAATAAGCAAATGAATACTAAATAGGTGCTTTCAATTGCCTAGTTTTATCAAAAACACAAAGAATGAAACTACAATTATTTACTTTTTTATCGCTGGTTATTTCCGGTATTGCTGTTGGTCAAGTATCTGCTAATTATACCCTTCAGCACAATGGAATTACGCGCGAATATCGCGTATATGTTCCTGCCATCTACGATGCAACGTCGCCTGTTCCGTTGGTATTTAATTTACACGGGTATACCTCTGATAATGTTTCGCAAGAGTTCTATGGAGACTTCCGTCCTATTGCAGATACCGCTAATTTTATCCTCGTTCATCCGAATGGAACCTTTGATCAGTCGAATAATCGCTGGTGGAATGCATTTGACGTGCCTGGAGTAGACGATGTTGGATTTATTTCAGCGCTGATAGACGAAGTTTCTGGAAGCTATAGCATTGATGGAAATTGTATTTACAGCACAGGAATGAGTAATGGTGGTTTCATGAGTTATGAATTGGCTTGTACCCTTGGTCATCGAATTGCTGCTGTTGCTTCAGTTACTGGAACTATGACATTGAATAAACTCGGTTCTTGCAATCCAATAAAACCGACACCTGCACTACAAATTCATGGGACTTTGGATCCAACTGTTCCATACAATGGTAATGCGCAATATGGTGCCATTGAAGATGTAGTCGATTTTTGGGTAAATCAAACAGGAAGTAATCCAACACCTCAATTCACCGCTGTGCCGAATGTTAATACCACGGATGGTTGCACTGCAGAGTACTACGTTTATTCTGGAGGACAAAATAATTCCTCTGTTGAATTTTATAAAGTGATTAGCGGAGGGCATACCTGGCCAGGAGCTCCAGTAACAATTGGAACAACAAATCAAGATTTTGATGCGAGTGTAGAAATCTGGAGATTCTTCCGTAAATATAAATTGGATGACCTATTGGATGTGTCGGAGTTTCAAATTGTGGAGTTGAACTTATATCCAAACCCTTCTGAGGGAAGTGTGTATGTGGAGACAAACATGCCTTGGGATGTATTGAATGTAGTGGATTTAACGGGAAGAATAGTGCGGTCGATTGCAAACTACTCGGAGTCAGTGTTGATCGAAGGATTAGATACAGGTGTGTATGCTGTTCAAATTGAGATTGGAAATACAAAAACCACCAAAAAATTGGTGGTTCAGATTTAATTTAGGCATTCAAGTGGCGAGATCTTTACCCGCCACTTGAGTCCTGTAAGTTTTATTTTACTTGATCAACGTGAACGTCCATTTGTGGGAATGGAATACTAAGTCCCTCTGTTTCGTTGAATTTCTCGTAGACCTTCTCATTCATGTAAAAATAGACGTCCCAGTAGTCTTCTACTTTTGTCCATAATCGGACAGTAACGTTTACAGAGGAGTCTGCTAATTCACCCAGACCAATGAAGGGCTCAGGGTCTTGTAGCACTTTTGGATGATTCAAGTACAAATCCATCAGCACTTTTTTCGCCAATTGATAATCTTCGCCATAAGCAAATCCAAAAGAGAAGTCTACTCGACGAATTTCTTGCATAGTGTAATTCGTGATATTGCCATTCGATAAGGGACCATTTGGAATGATAATCGTTTTATTATCAGTTGTATTCATGATGGTATGAAAAATTTGTATTTCCTTGACAATACCTGTTTCTCCCTGTGCCTCGATAAAGTCTTCTACTTTAAAAGGCTTAAAGAGTAAAATCATTACTCCTCCAGCAAGATTTGAGAGGGTTCCTGAGAAGGCCATACCAATTGCAAAACCAGCTGCTCCAAGAATGGCAATAAAGGAGGTCATTTCGACTCCTAATTGTGTGAAAACGGTAATAATGGTGAGAAGCTTAATAACGATAGCAATGAAGCTTTTGAGGAAAGTTACCAAACCGATATCACTATTTCTTTTTTCTAAAATTATTGCCAGCGAGCGACTGATAATACCTGCAAGTTTGAATCCGACAAAAAGGATAACTATCGCTAACAGTAAATTAATCCCCACAGAAATAATTAAATCAATAATCTCAGATTGGGTGTAACCAAATAATAATTCTGCTTCTTTTTCCATGTGTATGTAATTTTCTAATGCAAAGTTATGGAATCATTAGAGAAGCAAAAGAGATTCTCCAATTATTCATAAAAAATGGTTTTATTTGCTTATGTTTTTTGTCTTATCTAAAATAGCGTATTTCTTCATTCAGCCATTTTCATGGGTGTTACTAACTGTTTTTGGAGCATTTTTCTTTAAACGGCCTAGATGGAAGTCCATTGCGAAATGGAGCGCGGTAGTTATGCCACTTTTTTTTAGTAATTCATTTATTTTTAAAGAATTTATTCGACTATGGGAAGTAGATTCTGTGAAAATCACCCAAGAGAGTTCCTATGATGTAGCTATAGTTTTAGGCGGGATGTTTGAATATGACGAAAGTGCTGACCGAATTAGTGCAAGACGAGGAGCTGATCGGATCTGGCAAGCGTTAGATCTTTATCATAAAGGAGTCGCAGAGAAGCTGCTTATTTCTGGAGATCATGGGTATGTGAGTGAACGAGGATTGCATGAGGCGCAACAAATCAAGGACGTATTAGTTGGTTGGGGTATTCCTGAAACGGATATTATTATTGAAAACACCTCTCGAAATACCTACGAAAATGCTTTTGAGTCCGCTAAAATCATTCAACAATCGTATCCGCATTTCGAACGTTTTTTGTTGGTGACGTCTTCCCATCACATGCGGCGTGCAAAAGCTTGCTTTGAAAAACAAAATATACCGTGTGATGTTTATCCTACTGACCAATTTACAGGAGGTAAGCGTTTTTATCACTGGGATGAATACATTGTTCCTAACGTGGATAATTTTACCTATTGGTTTACGCTGATTAAAGAATGGGTAGGATTTGTGACGTATAAAGTGATGGGGTATATTTAGGATGATCAAAGTAGACATTGCGAATGGGTGGTTCATAAATGAGGAAAATTACATCCGCGAAGATTGCGCTGAAGAAATTTTCAATACTCTTTATCGTGAGTTACCTTGGAAATCTGGAGAAATTCAACTATTTGGTAAAGTATATGCTATTCCCCGAAAGCAGGTGTACTTTTCAGAGAATCAATTGGGTTATTCATATTCAGGAAAGCAACTCGCTATTGATGCGTGGCATCCAATGGTGCTGGAGATTAAAGAGAGATTAACTAAGGAACTTAACGCAGAATTCAATGCTTGTCTTGCCAATCTATATCGTAATGGAACGGATAGTAATGGATGGCATGCGGATGACGAAAAAGAATTAGGAAAGAATCCACTTATTGCTTCCCTCAGTTTTGGAGCATCGCGTCGCTTTGATTTGAGACACAAAGTAACCAATGAGAAATTGTCAGTAGAGCTGAAGTCGGGAAGTCTGTTTGTCATGGGGGGTGAAATGCAGCATTACTGGAAGCATCAATTACCGAAGCAGCGTAAAGTACAAGAGCCACGCATTAATTTGACATTTAGAAGGATTATTTCATAAGTTCCTTTTCCCGTGGTGATAGGTGGGCTCGACTCATTCGAACCCACCGAAAACAATTACACCAATTGTATCGAATGTCTTATGGTTTCCGAAGCCGATTCCGATGAGTGAGAATTCTGGATCTAAGATATTTTTTCGATGGCCTAGGTTATGAACTCCCTCATCAATGAGTAATTCCATGATGACTGCAAGCGCATCTGCAGAGCCAAATTGTAGGTTTTCACCGGTGATTTCGATTTCAGGGGCATACTTCTTAAAACGGGCGTCTGTTCTTACATGGTCCGTCCATCCTTTTTTTCCGGCTTCAGCTGCGTAATTGGCAGCCATTTCCATCAAATGGGTGTTTCTTGCTAACGGAGGTAGTGCAGATTGTTTTTGAAGAGTGCGGGTTAAGCTCTTTGCATAACTACTGTTTTCCAATTCATTTAACTTGATATAGGGTTGAACAACCTCTGTTAAGAAGCGCGTTGGTTCTTGTCGAACATAATTGACCAACTCGAAGATGCCTTCCTCTACTGTATGTTGCTCCTGGGCGAAACACGTCCTAGAAACTATTGCGATTATGAAAAGGATTTTTCTCATTGGGGTCTTTTTCTGAAGGTGTAACTGGAAATAATAGCGATGGTTACAGAAATACAG
>JALQTG010000117.1 GCA_023264075.1 Crocinitomicaceae bacterium | reverse complement strand
ATGGCAATTTGTGCCGAATCAGTGAGGATAAGTTGTGAGGCATCTTCTTCGAGGGAATAAAAGTCGAGTTCTTTCGGTCCTAATGAATCGGGAATAGACATGAGTTCACGAACGAATTCATTTCCAGGGTTGTCTGTCAACAATGCAACCGTAAATACTTCGTTTTGCTGTTTGTCCTCAAAACTTGCCGAGACAGTGGTGGATATACCGAGTATGAGTGGAAAAACTAATACCGGAATAACGATCATTGCAATGAGCGTTCTTCGATCTCTAAGGGTATCTTTGAGTTCTTTTTTGAATATGGTGAAAATCATGCGAGTTCAGTTTTAGTCTGGTTTTGAACGATACGAATAAATTCTGCGGTAAGGTTTTTTGCTTGCATTTGTTTTCTAAATTCCTCCATGGTAGCGTTGAAGAGTATTTCTCCCTTGTGGATAATTGCGAGATCATCACACAATAAATCTACTTCACTCATAATGTGTGATGAAAAAAGTACAGTTTTCCCTTGAGTTCTGCAGTTGTCGATAAGTTGAATGATGTTTTCAGCTGTAATGACATCCAATCCGCTTGTCGGCTCATCAAATATTACTACTTGTGGATCGTGAATCATGGTGCGCGCAATGGATACTTTTTGACGCATTCCAGTGCTTAGGCGGCCAATTCGTTTGTTGCTAAAATCATGCATGTCAAGTAGCGTGAAGAGATACTCCTTTCGGGTTTCAAAAGCTATCTTCTCAACTCCGTATAAGTCACCAAAATAGGCAATAATTTCATTTGGAGTTAATCGCTCATATAAGCCTGTAGAACCCGTTAAAAAACCAATGTTTTTTCTCGCTTGCTCCGGGGAAAGAACGGTCTCAAATCCATTGACTTTAACTGATCCACTTGTTGGTTGCAATATGGTTGCGATCGTTCTGAGTGTAGTCGTTTTTCCTGCTCCGTTTGGTCCGAGAAGCGAGAATACACGCCCTGGTTGACAAGTGAAGGATACATTATTGACCGCAGTGGATGTTTTTTCCCTCGAGTTATTCTCCTTCTGCTGTTTTTTAGTGAGTTCGAAGACTTTCGATAATTGGTTAACCTCGATCATGGAAGCGTTGTTGTTTTTCAAATATTGTGCTGCAACTTATTTCGTGAGCAAATGAAGTGAATTTGGTGTTAATGTCGTGAAATGGTTTAATTCAGTTTCGGCGGGAATTCAAGTCGAAACTCTGGTATAGGAACAAAAAAAGAGGAGACGTGGTTCCCTCTAGCATCGAGTTGAACGAATTCATATTTTCCTGACATCGCTCCAACTTCAGATTCGAGATCGCAACCCGAGCTGTATGAAAACACTTCTCCGGGTGAAAGTTTAGGCTGTTCTCCAATTACGCCAGGACCTTCAATTATTCGAGTCGGGCGCAGTGAATCTGTTATCTTCCAATGGCGATTAAGCAATTGAATGTCAAACGGATTTTGATTTTCAATTTCAATAACGTAATTATAAAAGTATTCACTTATGTCGGTATTGGATAGATCTTTCCGAAAAATAGTTGTTACTGAGATTTTTACTCCTTGAGAAATGGTCGTGCTCATAAATCCACGTGTTTGTTGGGAAATGTACAAATTATTTGATCGATAGATAAAGAATTGTGAATAAGTTTTCAAAAATGTGGGTTGAGCGACAGTGAGGGAACGTCCAAACCTACCCTCTTGTTTAGAATTATTCTAAATTACATAAATTAAATCGGAAAGCACCTAAAGGATATTTGTAAGTCGGACAAATTTATATTTTTGTCGGACTAAAATTAACGTTCTAATAACATGTCAAAGACAGTTAAACTTAGAAAAGGGTTGGATATTAAGCTTGTCGGTGAAGCTGACAAGTTGAAGGTAGATGCTCCAATGCCAGCATCTGTAGCCCTCAAGCCAACTGATTTTCACGGATTAGTCCCTAAGATGGTCGCTAAACAAGGCGATAAGGTGAAAATCGGATCAGTCATATTCTACGATAAATACAACGAAGCAATCAAATTCGTCTCTCCTGTTAGCGGAGTTGTCGAAGAGGTTGTTCGAGGTGCGAAGCGTAAGATTTTGGAGGTTCGAATTACTCCAGATGCACAAGAGGACGCGGTTAAACACGAGCCTAAGGACCCTGCTTCGCTGTCAGGTGAAGAGGTAAAGGCGGCTATGCTCGAAAATGGTCTTTGGCCATTCCTGAAGCAACGTCCTTTGGATATTGTAGCAGACCCCAACGTCGAGCCAAAAGCAATTTTTGTATCTGCTTTTGATTCTCATCCGTTGGCTCCAGACTATGATTATATCGTTCATGGACAGGATCAGTTTTTTCAAAACGGACTGAATGCCTTGGCGAAATTGACGAGTGGAAAAGTGCATTTAACCTTGAATGGTAATGTCCCAGCTGACGCGACGTTTCAGAATGCCAAGAATGTTCAAATAAATAAAATATTTGGCAAACACCCAGCAGGAAATGTAGGAACTCAAATTCACTTTATCGATCCAATCGATAAGGGACAGTTTGTATTTACGGTGAATCCTCAGGATGTAGTAGCGATTGGTAAGTTTTTCGCGGAAGGTCAATATGATCCGACGCGAATTGTAGCGCTGACTGGTTCAGAAGTTAAGAATAGAAAGTATTACCGCACAATTGTGGGAGCTTCAGTTACTGGAATTGTGAATGATAATTTGGAGTCTGAGAATGTTCGTGTTATCAGCGGTAATGCATTGACAGGAGAAAAAATAGATCGTAATGGCTATTTAGGTTTCTATGATGCTCAAATCACTGTTCTTCCGGAAGGTGATCAATACAAGTTTTTCTTGACAAAAGGTTGGTTAGGTCCGGGTTTTGACAAGTTTTCAAGCCATATGCTATTTCCAACTTGGTTAATGAAAAATAAGAAATACCGTTTGGATACAAATATGAACGGTGAAGAGCGTGGATTTGTTGTTACAGGTGAGATGGAAAAAGTTATGCCTTTAGATATTCTTCCTATGCAACTTATCAAAGCAGTGATGACTAAAGATATTGATGCAATGGAATTGTTGGGGATTTACGAAGTAGCTCCTGAGGATTTTGCATTGTGTGAATATGTATGTACATCGAAAATTGATATCCAAGAGAAGATCCGTGAAGGTCTGGACTTGATTAAGGAAGAATGCATGTAATACGATTGAACGAGAAAACAAAAGATGAAAGCATTAGAAAAAATAATTCACAACCTCGACCCCAAATTTGAAAAAGGAGGGAAATGGGAGAAAATGTACCCATTGTACGAGACCTTATCTACGTTCCTATTTACCCCAAAGCATGTGACCAAGAAAGGTGCACACATTCGCGATGGTGTAGATTTGAAAAGAACTATGTTTATGGTGGTATTGGCTTTAATACCTTGTTTACTTTTTGGTATCTATAATACAGGCCATTGGCACTACGAAATCCAATCATACGTGAATCCAGCGCTCGAAGGCTACAGAGATTACCTTACTGGATTTGGTGATAAGGTGATTTACGGTTTAATCAAAGTATTGCCTTTGGTGATTGTTTCTTATGCCGCGGGTTTAGCAGTTGAATTCGTTTTCGGATTCATTAAAGGTCATGGATTACATGAAGGGTTCCTGGTTTCGGGAATGTTGATTCCATTGACAATGCCTGCTGATGTGCCGTTGTGGATGGTGGCGATTGCTACAATATTTGCAGTGGTTATTGGTAAGGAAGTGTTTGGAGGAACTGGGATGAATATCTTGAATGTGGCCTTAACCGCAAGAGCTTTCTTGTACTTTGCATATCCAACAGCAATGTCAGGAGATAAAGTTTGGAAGTCGGGAACGGATGATATGTTAGTTCAAGCTGGTAACGTAATGCCTGATGGTGCTTCTGGTGCTACAGCTTTGGGTGACTTGGCCTCATTTGTAGGTGATTCACCTGTTGTCGCCGGAAAGGTGATGTCATCAAGTGATGATCTTGTGGCTGCTTTTGAAAGTGCGTACGACCCGATTCATGCTTTTATTGGTATGATACCAGGTTCTGTGGGTGAAACATCTACTCTTGCAGCACTTCTTGGAGGGGCTATTCTTATTTTTACAGGTGTTGCTTCTTGGAGAATTATTCTTTCTTTCTTCGCAGGAGGTATGCTCTTTGGATTATTGATGAATGGAGTAGGAGCTAATGCTTACATGGATTTACCTGGTTATTATCACTTGATAATTGGTGGTTTTGCCTTTGGAGCGGTATTCATGGCTACAGATCCAGTTACAGCGGCACAAACGTCTTGGGGTAAAATATGGTATGGGTTATTAGGAGGTGCGTTGACCGTATTGATTCGCGTATTGAATCCTGCATACCCTGAAGGAATTATGCTCGCGATATTATTTATGAATGTAATGGCGCCTTTAATTGACCACTATGTTGTTCAAACAAACATTAAGCGTCGTCAGAAACGATTTAAAACTGCGTAATTATGGCTATTAATAAAGAAAGTAACGCGTATACCTTTGGATTTTCTATCTTTTTGGTAGTAGTAGTTGGAGCAATTCTGTCTTCTTTGTCTTTAGGATTGAAACCGCTTAAGGATAAGAATGCTGAGGTTAAAAAACAAATCGACATTTTGAATGCAATTGGAGTTGATGCTGATCGTTCAAATGCACAGGAACTTTATGCTCAGTATGTTGGAAATAATACTTTCGTTGTTTCGGCGCAAGGTGAAAAGTTGGAGGGTGAAGATGCTTTCGCGCTTGATGTTCAAAAGCAACATCGCGATAAAACCATTGCTGAGGAAGCTCGTAAATTTCCTGTTTTCGTAGCGAACAAGGATGGCCAAACCATGGATGTTTTGCCTACGGTTGGTAAAGGTCTTTGGGGTCCGATTTGGGGATTCGTTGCTGTCGGTGATGATATGGAGACAATAGTAGGTGCTTCATTTGATCACAAAACGGAAACACCTGGTTTAGGAGCGGAAATCAAGAATACATCTTTCGAAGAGCAGTATATCGGAGCTAAAATGACTTCAAATATCACTGTTGTAAAAGATGGTTCAGGTAAATTAGATGCTCAAAAAGTAGATGGTATCACAGGTGGAACGATTACTTCAAAGGGTGTTGAAGAGATGATGAACCGGACAATGGCAGTATATGCTGCTTATTTCAGTAAAACTAAAATTTAAGGTCATGAGTGAAAGTGTAGAAAAAGTAAAAGCGCCTTCTGAGCCTTTGTTCTCAAAAAAGAACAAGAAATTGATAACTGATCCTTTATCAGACAATAATCCAATTACCATTCAAGTATTGGGTATTTGTTCGGCATTGGCTATTACCGTGCAGGTAGAACAGGCTTTCTTTATGTCAGCTTCGGTTCTTTTTGTATTGATTTTTGGTAACCTTTCAATTTCATTATTACGAAATTTGATTCCATCACGTGTTCGAATAATTGTTCAGCTTGTTGTTGTGGCTTCTTTGGTAATTATTGTAAATGAGGTATTACAAGCGTTCGTTCCTGATGTTTCTGAGAAACTTTCTGTATTCGTAGGTTTGATTATCACTAACTGTATAATCATGGGACGTTTCGAAGCATTCGCCATGGGAAATAAGCCTTGGCCTTCTGTTTTGGATGCTGTTGGTAATGCCGTAGGTTATGCTTGGATTCTTTTAGTAGTTGCTATTTTCCGTGAAGTACTTGGATCAGGTAAATTCTGGGGAATGGAAATATTACCACAAGGATTTTATGAAATGGGGTACATGAACAACAACTTGATGATTTTACCTCCGATGGCACTTATCGTTGTTGGTATTATTATTTGGATTCAGAGAAGTAAAAACCCAACTTTAGTAGAGGAACACTAAACTAGTTATTGAAGAAAGATTATGGAAAGTACATTAGATATATTCGTAAAAGCGATTTTCTCCGAAAATATGATTTTCGCTTACTTCCTTGGAATGTGTTCTTATTTGGCTGTGTCCAAAACAGTGAAGACAGGATTAGGATTAGGAGTTGCTGTTATCTTCGTATTAGGAGTTACAATTCCAATTAACTACTTGTTAGAAAACTATGTATTGAAAGAAGGAGCGTTGGAATGGTTGAATCCAGAGTACGGTATAAATGGATCATCAACGATTAACTTGAGCTTTTTATCATTCATTATGTTTATTGCCGTGATTGCATCAATCGTTCAATTGGTGGAAATGTTGGTAGAAAAATTCGCTCCTGCACTTTACGGTGCATTGGGCATTTTCCTTCCTTTGATTGCGGTAAATTGTTCGATTTTAGGAGGTGCCTTGTTCATGCAAGACCGACAGTATTCAACTATGACGGATGCAGTGGCTTTTGGATTAGGTTCAGGAATAGGTTGGTTAATTGCCATTGTTTTTATTGCGGCAATTCGCGAGAAAATTCGTTATTCGAATGTTCCGCCAGCATTAAGAGGTTTAGGTATAACGTTTATTATCACTGGACTTATGGGGATTGCTTTCATGAGCTTCATGGGTATTGATTATTAATTCGAATCAAAAAATATAGTAATGGGTTTATCAATTATTATTACGATTATTTTCTTCCTAGCGGTTGTTTTAACTTTAGTAGGAATGCTTTTGTTTGTAAAAGCGAAGCTTTCTCCTGCAGGAAAGATTAAGATTACTATCAATAACGACAAAGTCATTGAAGTAGATGGCGGTGGAACGTTGTTGAGTACGTTGGGTAATGCTGGTATCTTCTTACCTTCTGCTTGTGGGGGGGGGGGTACATGTGTGCAGTGTGTGTGTCAGGTAAACTCAGGTGGAGGTAATATTCTTCCTACAGAGGAACCTCATTTCTCACGTAAAGAAATCGCTGACAACTACCGTTTAGGATGTCAAGTGAAAGTAAAAGAGGATATGGAAATCCATGTTCATGATGAAATTCTTGGGATTAAAGAATGGGAAGCGACTGTTGTTTCTAATTACAATGTAGCCTCGTTCATTAAAGAGTTCATTGTTGAAATTC
>JALQTG010000193.1 GCA_023264075.1 Crocinitomicaceae bacterium | reverse complement strand
CTTATATAACGAGTTAACCACAACAGAAACCATAGAGATAGCTGAAAATTCCACGGATGAAGCGTCTATGGTTAAAGAGGAGGTTCCAATTGACCCTGAAGAATTAGTAGGAGATAGGGAGACATTGAATGAGAAAACGTCCACTGATCGAATTGTATCGAGCACTTCAAATAACATTGTCGCAGAAGAATCAGCCATAGTATTCATTGAGAGCGACTTTCAGCTTGAAAGTCCGGTTAATGACAACAATATTGATGTGGTGGAAGTTGTTCCAGTTACCACGCCAGTTGAAAAAACGGTGGTTGAAAAACAAGACAAGGAGATTTCACTTTCTGTAATCGCCCCAAAGAAGGTATCGATTTCTTCAAAATTTGACCCCGACGGGAAGTTGACAAGTAGTTTCCCTACTTACCCTGGAGGAGATGGTGCTCTGTGCACGTATTTTAAAGATAAGTTACGTGCAATTCAAGTTCCTGATGCTGGGAGTTATGATAAAAAGGCTACGATTACTCTTACTGTAAATTCAAAAGGAAAGGTGGTTCGGAGCAATTTGAACGGGAATATTCATCCTACTCACGAAGCAGCTTTGCAAACGGCTATTTCCAATTTGCCGAAGTTTAATTCAGGCAAGTCAGACGTTCAATATGCTGTTGTAGTAGCTTTTTAGCGATTAGTATCAGAGATCTTAAAATATTTTCAACCGAAGGCACTTTGTAGGGTGAAGTAATATTAGCGCATGCGATTACGTTTAATTAGGTAACGCAGAACTTGAAACATAGAGTCGTTTACGTCCGCCTGCATAAAGTCAATGCGATATGAGCTACATCGTTCCTCTATTTGTTGGAAATAACGAGTAATTTGTTCTGTATAATTTGCTTTTATCGCACTTGGTTGTAACTTGATTTTTTCCCCTGTCTCAAGATCAACCATCGTATAGGGTCGATTTTCTAATTCAAATTCGATTTCCGCTAACTTGTCTATCACATGAAAAAGAATCACCTCATGCTTGTTGTGTTTTAAATGCTGCATAGCTTGAAACAATTCATCCTGTTTCTTCGGATCGTCCAACATATCTGAAAAAATAACGACAAGGCTTCGCTTATGACTTAACTCAGCTACATCATGTAGGGCTTGTACTGCCGAAGTTTTCTTTTGTTTGGAATAATCGGTAGACGTCATGCATTTTTCCAATTCGGAATAAATATATCGATGATGACGCACAGAGGATTTGCATTCTGTATGTAGGCTAAGATGATCTGTAAATAATGACAGGCCTACAGCATCACGTTGCTTCTTTAATAATTCAATAAGCGAAGCGATGGCGTATGCTGCATAGTCAATCTTGCGTAAGTTATTGCCTTGTTGAAAATACATCGAAGAAGAGCAGTCCAAGACCATCTGACATCGAAGATTTGTTTCTTCTTCATATTTTTTGGTGAATAATTTTTCGGTTCGTGCATAGAGTTTCCAATCTACATGGCGGGTAGATTCTCCCTTGTTATAAAGGCGATGTTCCGCAAATTCAACAGAGAAACCATGAAAAGGACTTTTATGGAGACCAGTTATAAACCCTTCCACAACTTGTTTTGCAAGTAGTTCAAGACTGCCAAACTGTGCAAGATGTGCTCTTTCAATTTTTCCGTTCATGGTAAGTAAAGATAGTTTATTTTGTGAATGTTTCAAGGGCATAATCTGTCAATTCGGTAATTTCGATTGATTCGTAGAGTTGCTATTATAGCTCTTCTAATGAGTGAAACGAAAAAAAAAGTCCCGCTCGATGAAGCAGGACTTTTTATGATAGTGAGAGTAATGTTTAAATTATTTGTTCACGGCATCCACAACCGCTTTGAAAGCTTCTGGATGATTCATTGCTAAATCAGCAAGAACCTTACGGTTCAATTCTAATTCGCTTTTATTCACTTTCCCCATGAACTGAGAGTAGCTCATTCCGTATTGTCTGGCACCCGCATTAATACGTGTAATCCATAAAGAACGGAAATTTCTTTTCTTTTGTTTACGTCCTTCATAAGCATAAACTAACCCTTTTTCAACGGCGTTTTTTGCTACTGTCCAAACGTTTTTTCTTCTTCCGTAGTAACCTTTTGCTAGTTCAAGGACTTTCTTACGTCTTGCTCTTGCGGCTACATGATTAACTGATCTTGGCATAATTTTTTGTTTTTTGGTAGAAAGTGCTTCACTATTTCAGAAGGCTTGTTTTACTCAATACCGGGTTTAACATACTTAAAACCTGTTCCACTTTGGAACAATTTACTTCATTGCAAGCATTTGTTTCACATTCGGCTCATCAGCTTTGTGTACCAAACCTGCGTGCGTCAAGTTACGCTTCTGCTTTTTTGTTTTTTTCGTAAGAATGTGGCTTTTGAAAGCGTGTTTTCTCTTGATTTTTCCACTTCCAGTGATCGTGAATCTCTTCTTAGCACTAGAATTAGTTTTCATTTTTGGCATTTTCTCTCTTTTTTAAGTTACTACTCACTACCAAGCTTTTATTTTCCTTTTTTCGGATTGACCATAATTGTCATTCGCTTTCCTTCCAACTTAGGCATTTGTTCTAATGTCCCTATTTCTGAAAGTTCTTGCGCAAACTTCAATAACAAAATCTCACCCCTATCTTTATATACAATTGTACGACCTCTAAAAAATACAAATGCTTTTACTTTGTTCCCTTCTTCCAAGAACTTCTTTGCATTAGCTAGTTTAAAATTGAAATCGTGATCATCTGTGTTTGGACCAAAACGAATTTCTTTTATAACAATTTTAGATTGCTTCGCCTTTAATTCTTTTTGCTTCTTCTTTTGGTTGTAAAGAAACTTCTTGTAGTCCATGATTTTACAAACGGGTGGATCTGCATTTGGCGAAATCTCCACTAAATCCAAATCTTGCTGCTCCGCTAATTCAATCGCTTCTCTTGTGCTCAGTACTTGCGGTTCCACACCGTCCCCTACTAAACGCACCTTTATAGCACGAATCCTTGTGTTAATGCGATGCTCATCTTCTACTTGACGAGGTTGAAATTTATTTTTTGGTCCTCTTCTCATTTATAACTTTTAATAATTGATTACGCTGTAATCAATTCTTCTTCTACTAATTTATTTACTAATTCAACAAAATTTGGTGCACTCATAGTGCCCAAGTCTCCTTTACCCCGCTGGCGCACAGATATTTGATCGTTTTCAAATTCCTTTTCTCCCACGATTAACATAAACGGAGTTTTCCCCATCTCTGCATCACGGATTTTCTTACCGATTTTCTCGTTTCGGTCGTCTACGAATCCGCGAATATCGTAATTATTTAGGAATTCTGAAACTTTTTCAGCGTATGCGTTGAATTTTTCACTGATTGGGAGAATCGCAAATTGTTCGGCTGTCAACCACAGTGGAAAATCACCTGCGCAATGTTCTAATAAAACCGCTACGAAACGTTCCATGGATCCAAACGGAGCGCGATGAATCATTACAGGACGGTGTTTCGCATTATCACTACCAGTATATTCTAAATCAAATCGCTCCGGTAGATTGTAGTCTACTTGTATAGTACCAAGCTGCCACTCACGCCCTAAAGCATCTTCTACCATAAAGTCCAGCTTGGGTCCGTAAAACGCTGCTTCACCGTATTCAACGATAGTATTCAACCCTTTTTCTGCTGCGGCTTCTTGTATAGCTCTTTCTGCTTTTTCCCAGTTCTCATCGCTACCAATGTACTTTTCAGGTTGAGCTGGGTCACGCAACGAAATTTGAGCTTTGAAGTTTTCAAATTTCAGGGTCTTGAAAATATACAATACCAAATCGATCACGCTCATGAATTCGTCTTTGACTTGATCTTGTGTACAGAATATATGCGCGTCGTCTTGAGTAAACCCTCTTACCCGGGTTAAACCATGTAGCTCTCCACTTTGCTCGTATCTGTAAACCGTTCCAAATTCGGCAAAGCGAACGGGTAAATCTTTGTAAGAGTAGGGACGTGCTTTGAAAATCTCACAGTGGTGCGGACAATTCATTGGTTTTAATAAAAACTCTTCATTTTCATCTGGTGTATGAATGGGTTGAAAGGAATCTGCACCATATTTTTCGTAGTGCCCAGAACATACATACAACTCCTTGTTTCCAATATGAGGAGTCATTACTTGACTGTATCCGGCCTTTCGCTGCGCTTTTTTTAAGAAATTTTCTAAGCGTTCTCTCAAGGCAGCTCCTTTCGGTAACCATAATGGCAAACCTTGTCCTACAGTTTGAGAGAATGTAAATAATTCGAGTTCTTTCCCCAATTTTCTGTGGTCACGCTGTCTTGCTAATTCAAGTTTTTCAAGATAATCGTTAAGTTCAGCATTTTTGGGAAATGTTATTCCATATACACGCGTTAACTGCTTCTTCTTTTCATCGCCTCTCCAGTAAGCTCCAGCCAAAGAAGTTAACTTAATTGCTTTAATATGTCCAGTATTTGGAATATGTGGGCCTCTGCATAAATCAGTGAAGTTGCCTTGGGTGTATAAAGTAATGTTTCCATCTTCAAGGTCTTCTAGCAGCTCTAATTTGTAGGGGTCATTCTTTTCTTTAAAATAGGCAATGGCATCCGCTTTTGAAATTTCTTGACGAATGTATTCAGATTTTGTCTTCGCTAGCTCCTTCATTTTAGCTTCTACGCGCTCTAAATCTTTCTCCGTGAATGTATATTCTTCAAAATCAATGTCGTAGTAAAATCCATTTTTGATAGGAGGGCCAATCGCAAGTTTAACCCCAGGAAAAAGCGCCTCAATTGCTTCAGCCATTAAGTGGGCTGAGGAATGCCACATCGTGGATTTCCCTTCTTTGTCATTCCAGGTCAATAATTTAAGCGTACAATCAGTGAGCAATGGTCTTGTAGCGTCAATAACTTCGCCATTAACGTCGGCTGCCAATACATTGCGGGCGAGCCCTTCACTAATACTCATCGCCACGTCAAGCGCCGTACTATCGCGCTTTACGTGTTTAATATTTCCGTCTGGAAGAGTGACATTTATCATCATCGCTGTGAATTCTATCTTATTTTGGTGAGCAAAGATAACGTTTTACCTATAAATTAAAGGGGATTTATCGTTTTCCCCAACGAATTTATTAATCATTAATTAGGATTGATGTATTTTGCAAAGCAGTCAGACTTTCCGCTTTACACAACTGATATAAAAGATAAAGGCACTCAAAATTTGAGTGCTTTGAATGTTTTATCCGTTGAATGCTGTTAATATGCAAATATCAATACTACAGCTCCCAAATCAGGAGTTCCTTTTGGTATTCCATACTCCACATACACATACTTCAAATTTGCAGAATCACCTTTTTCTTTCTTATAGGCAGCGTTTAAGTCGGCAGTAGACAGTGTAATTTTCTTTCCTGCAATATCTTTTGAATCATACAATAATGTTCGGTTTGAAGAAGAATACGGCTTGTCGTAAATACGCATAGATACATTTGTTTTGGCTGCCTCACCACTAAAATACATGGTATAGCTTTCACGAAGAAACAATGCGATTTCAAACTCTTTTAATATAGGAGCATTTTTGACTTCGAAATAAGTGATTTTTGAACCATCATATTTCTTATTCACAAGCGATTGACGTAACTCTGATTTGATGGCGCGAGCGCTTTCCGTTATTTCTTTAACTGTAGTTTGAGAAAATACTACAAGACTTGTGCTAAGGGCAAATATTACTGTTATCAATTTCATGTTTAGGAGATTATTAGGTTTCGGATTGCAGCTATTTTGGAAGCAATTTGATTGATTTCATCTTGCGTTAATTCGGGGAATCCAACACCATCAGTTGCCAGTACTGATTCGAAGTTCTGATACATTGCTTCGAATGACTTCAATTCTTCCAGAATTTGATTTATTGATTCATCGCGGTTCGGATACATCTCTAATCCTTTAATAGTGTTCTTGACTAATGTCATTTGATCCGAAATCTTATGACCTACCTCAGCTGGATCTTTTTTAGAAAAATCAAGAGAAGCCAGATACATTCCTTCCACCCAAGCACCTGAAAATTGAATAGCTGAAAGATAACGCATATCATTATCTTCTAAGTATTCCTGAGAGCGTTCATGGACATCAACCAATAAATCTTCTAACTCCTCTCGGTTACTGATGTTTTGTTCTATCTGTAGCGCTAAATCATCCTCAGTAAAAATACTTCCCATTCCAAATTTATCTGCTAAATCCTTCAACGTATTAAAGTACAACATCGTTTGTTGGGGTTGATCATGGATGATGTTATATACTAAATCTGTAGAATAAACTCCAAAGTTAATAAGCTGTGCTCCCTTTAAATTATATTTAGTAACATTTTCTACTGGATTTGTTCTGTTTGGAGCATAAGACATTCCAGCATTTTGGAATGAAGCAGCCAATGCGAAAGGACGTGGTAAAACAAATTCGAAACGTTCAGAACCGAATATGTCAGCTGTGTCCACTTCTATCACAGCATTTGGCGTTTCTTTTACTGGTGTTTCTTCACCACAGCTAGTAATAATTAAGCCTGCAGTTATAAGTATAAATAATTTTGGTGCATTCATTTGTACGCGGTATTATTAGTTTTCAGTCAACAAATATACATACTATATAATATTCCGCAATTAAATTAATGTCAGACTTTTAATTATTTATGAACTGAATGTATATCGTTATTGATTTCCATTAAAAAGAGCAGTATTTAATATAAAGAGGCATTAAGATTGCTTGATATTGACAATGTCCATTGGATTATTCCAACGCAAAGAATATCTT
>JALQTG010000270.1 GCA_023264075.1 Crocinitomicaceae bacterium | reverse complement strand
ACCTTCTCGTTATTCTTCATGTCCTCGATAAGATGCACGAGCACTTCAGTATCTGTTTCACTGTGAAAAACATGTCCACGTGCTTTCAGCCCTTCACGCAGGGTGTCATAATTCTCAATAATCCCATTATGTATCAACGCTATTTTACCGTCGCCTGAAAGGTGTGGGTGTGCATTTACATCATTCGGCAAACCGTGCGTTGCCCAACGCGTATGACCAATTCCGATTGTACCAGAAGAATCTTTATCTTCCGCATACTCTTCTAAAAAGGATACTTTCCCTTTTTGCTTAAAGTTAGCGATGCCATCATTATTGATCAATGCAATTCCTGCGCTATCATACCCTCTATATTCTAGGCGTTTGAGCCCCTTTAATACAATTGGAAACGCTTCTTTGTCTCCGATATATGCTACAATTCCACACATTTGATTCTAGATTAAGTTGTCGAAAAATACTAAAATTCAGTATAAACTACTGACAGTTTAGGTTTTAATTTGTTGAGTGAGTTTGGTCCGTTAAAGATCATTCGTTCAGCAGAGGTATTGAAAAATAACGGAGAAACAATGATACCGTCGTTCACAGCTTGACCGTTTATCACCGATTGTAAATACGGTCGCATATTTATAATATAGGAACGGGATTGCTGATTATACTGCACATTATTATCCAATAAAAAATATTGATCATTATCCGCTTCAAAGCGAGCTGCGGCTGAAACTATGGTACTTGGATATAATCCATCACCTAAAAAATAACTAATTGGTAGTTCTAAAGTAGCTTCATGAATAACAATATCCTTTGGCAAATCATCAAAACTTGGAAATTGTATTTTTGCCCGAGTTTTAAACGCTTGGGCATAATATTCACTTTGTCCAGCTAACGTGTCATTAATGACATATTCTACGTTCGTCCCGCCGTTATCAATGGTCATATGATTAAAATCAACCAGTGTTGAACTGATAAGAAAATCAAACTCTTTCGGTTCATTGTCCTGGCGGTAATACACTGTAAGCTTAGATGCTGGATTTGTGCTTTCCAAGTAAAGAATATTTCCTTCTCCAAGGGGTACAGCGCCATTATTCACAGTGAAAAACAATCCTTTAAAACTTTCAATAAACTCTTCGTTGTCGGCAACTGTTTCTGCCAATTGCATCAAGTTTCGTGCGAATACTGTATCTAAAGGAATCCTTAATTGAGGGGACACGGTATCCTGTCCAACTACTGCAGGAACAAGTGGCTGAGGGAGTATAAAACCTTCATTATTTGCCGTTGGCACCAAATTCCCAGGCTTCGTCAAGAGGGTGGAAAACTCGTAATAAGAAGAATCTGCGTTCATGTCTTCATCCACCTCGTATACTTCGAATAAGTGTTCGCTGATATCACCGTAATAACCGCCATAACGAAATGAAACAACAAATGAATCAATGATGACATCGGCAAGCACCCCAAAATCAGGAGAAAATCCAGAGAGTGATATTTGGGTGTAGAAGCTAGCGTCGGTAGTGCCGAAAACTGGATCATTAAGCGCCCCAATCATATTGAATCTGGGATTTTTGGAAGAAATAGAATCTTCAACAATGGAAAACGTTTTCAAAGCGAAAGTATCTATCCGTGCAGAGTTCAGTATGTCATCGTCCGACAAAGCAGACTCGCCTATTGGTTTCTGTTTTTTGTTGCAGGATACAGTCGTTCCCACTGTCAAAAGAAGGAATAAAAAAGTAGCGGAAAGAATAATTCCTTTCCGCCACAAATTTGAGTTTGATGCTAATATGTTCATTAAATAAGTACTTCTTCTTCTATTACTTTATCAAAAAACTCGCTACATACTTTCGCTAGGGACTCCTCTGGATGGAAATCCAGTTTATGTCCGTTGAAATCATCAAAAGCTGCGTTGAGCTCATCGTTCAATTCTTCATTCCCTTTAATAACGCCATCAGAATATTTTATTGCCATTTTATGCAAATTGCAGCAATTACCATCCTTAATTCCTTGTACGATTTCGTCGTTAAAGCCTTCAAATTTCAATTTTTCTTCGAAACGGGCATCCCAATTTTCGTTAAAATGATTGTCATACACAGAATAAACTACCTTCGTATCACTAAAATGAGGGTCGTTATTGTAAATATCTTTGATATACATGGGCATAAACGAAGTCATCCAACCATGGCAATGAATCACATCTGGCTTCCAGCCTAACTTCTTTACCGTTTCAAGTACACCTCTGCTAAAAAACATAGCGCGCTCGTCGTTATCATTATGCTCTGTTCCTGAATCATCCGTAAAAACGGATTTACGCTTGAAGTATTCCTCATTATCAATAAAGTAAACTTGCATACGCGCAGTAGGAATGGAAGCAACTTTAATAATCAACGGGTGATCTGTATCGTCAATGATTAAATTCATACCCGACAAACGAATTACTTCATGCAATTGGTGTCTTCTTTCATTAATCACTCCAAACCTTGGCATAAACACACGAATTTCTTTCCCGTTCTCTTGAACTCCTTGGGGTAATTTTCTTGCGATATTGGATAAATCAGATTTTGGTAAAAACGGGGTAATCTCCTGCGACACGAAAAGAATTCTCTTTTTCTCCATGAAAGTTGTTTTGCTAAATTGAATTACAAAAATATAGAAAAAAATCCGTTAATTCACCATAAAAAGATAGATTTGTTTCCTTTTCATGTTTTAAACTCCGACCATCGTGCAGGTTATCAAGACAGTTGAAGCAATTCAACAAATCCTTCAAGAATATCGCTACGCCTCCAAAAAAATAGGATTTGTTCCAACTATGGGAGCATTGCATGAAGGTCACTTAAGTTTAATTCAAAAAGCAGGAACTGAAAATGACATTGTTGTTGCGAGCATATTTGTGAATCCAACGCAGTTTAACAACCCTGAGGACTTGGATAGATATCCAAGGACGCCAGAACAAGATATTGATCGTTTAAAAGAAAGTGCTTGTTCAATCGTATTCCTACCTGAAGTGGATACCATTTATCCAGCAGATTTTCGTGCACCTTCAGTAGACTTAGGTCTGCTCGACAAAGTAATGGAAGGAAAATATCGCCCTGGACATTTCCAAGGAGTCGTTACGGTTGTTTCGCGCTTATTTGAAATTGTTCAACCTACCAATGCTTATTTTGGCCGAAAGGATTTTCAGCAAGTGGCTGTCATTAAAGCAATGACAAAAGCACTCTCCATACCGGTGAATATCATTGAATGTCCTACACTTCGAGATGAACGTGGCCTTGCATTAAGCAGTAGAAACTTGTTACTGACGAAAGAAGATATCCAAACAGCATATCATATCTATGAAACACTTGAGTATGGTAAAAAAATTGTCGCGCTGCACACCCCATCTGAAGTTAAGTCATTAATGACTAACTATTTTATGGGGTCAAAAATGGAACTTGAGTACATCGAAATTGTTGATCCAATTTCTCTTGAGGAACTTACAACTGAATGGGTAGAAGGCGCAACAGCATGCATCGTTGCGCACTGCGGAAACATTCGCTTGATAGACAATTTAGAGCTGACACCTTACGGTTAACATAGAGAATCATGCATTCACTTCTCATTATTGGAAAAGTTTGGCCAGAAAGCACCACAACGGGTGCAGGTGTCCGTATGATGCAACTCATAGATTCCTTGAGAAACAGTGGTTACTCCATTACATTTGCAAGTACCGCTAAAAAAAGTGATCACTCTGAAGACCTGACCAAACTAGGAGTTGATACTGTCATGATCGAACTCAATTCTGATAATTTTAATATTTTTCTCCGTCAACTTCAACCAGAAATTGTGTTGTTTGATCGATTTACTACGGAAGAACAATTTGGTTGGAGAGTGGAAGAAGAACTGCCAGATTCCTTAAGGGTTCTTGATACAGAAGATTTACATTTCTTAAGGTCGGGGAGAGAAAACGTGTTTAAAAAAGTTGGATTCCCTTATTCACTGGGTCAAACACTTGAAGAGGTTTTTAAATTGGACATCACGTATCGAGAAATAGCTGCACTCTTGCGCTGTGATGTCAACCTCATCATTTCTGAATTCGAGCTTAGTCTATTGAAGGAATATTTCCCAGTTCCTGCATCCCAACTTTATTACCTTCCTCTTTTACCTACTCGGAATTCTATGAAGCTAGATTTTTCACAACGAAAAGATTTCATTTTTGCTGGGAACTTCTTACATCATCCAAACAAAGATGCCGTGCGCTATTTATCTACTTTGTGGCCGGTAATTAAACGATTGATTCCCGATGCAAACCTACATATTTATGGAGCCTACGCAGATGAATCGATACTCCAATTACACAATCCTGCCGAAGGATTTCATGTTTTGGGATGGGTTGAAAATCTATCGACAGTGATGGAAAAAAGCAGAGTCCTCCTCGCTCCTTTGCGATTTGGAGCCGGGTTAAAAAGTAAAATCTTGGAATCATTTAAAGCAGGAACACCTGTTGCCACTACGCCAATAGGAGCTGAAGGAATTGGTGAAATTACAGACTTTGGAGGGGCTATTGGAGTGTGCGATTCCAAATGGATCGATCAACTTGTTCAGCTTTACTGCTCGGAGGAGCAATGGACAATTGCCCAAACAAAAGGATTACAAGTTATTGCTTCACGTTTTCAAGGAGAAGAGTTAAAAGAGTTACCCAATTGGTTGAATCAAATTGTACGCAATCCCAACGAACATAGAAAGCACCTCTTTTTACAAAAACTATTACAATACGAAACGTTGAAAAGCACAAAGTATCTCAGTAAGTGGATTATGGAGAAGAATAGGATATCAGCCTTTTTCAACGATAAATCTTGAAAATTGTATATTTGTCTTCTATGCCAAAGAAAGTAATCAACAATCTCAGAGAAAAAGAAGTCGGACTGAAACCTTGGCAAGAAAAAATTCAGGAGGTTATTACAGGTACCGAAACACGCATGGGCAAACTGTTTGACATCTGGCTGCTCATCATGATTTTAGCATCGATTGTTGTCATCATGCTCGAAAGCGTTCCTTCCATTCAAAAGTTGTATGCACATGAATTCATCGTGATCGAATTTACTATCACAGGATTGTTTACCATAGAATACCTACTGCGCATTATAAGCACCAAGCATCCCTTAAGATACATGTTCTCGTTCTTTGGTTTAATTGATTTAGTATCCATTCTTCCTACCTACCTTACGTTATTTATTTCGGGAACGAAACCACTCACAGTGATTCGAGCGTTGCGTTTTCTAAGAATCTTTAGAATTTTGGAACTCTCCAACTTTACAAAAGGAGCAGATACAATAATTAAGGCACTCTATGAAAGCAGACATAAAATAGGCGTTTTCATCATTAGTATGTTAACGATTGTCATCATACTCGGTGCTATCATGTTTAGTATTGAGTCACCTGAAGCTGGGTTCACAAGTATTCCGAGAAGTATCTACTGGGCAATCATTACGATTACCACTGTGGGGTATGGTGATATCGCCCCTATGACTCCAGCTGGACAAGCCGTAGCCTCCATTATCATGTTAATCGGTTATTCGATTATCGCAGTTCCTACTGGAATTGTTTCTGCTGAGATCGTAAGAGGAGATAAATTGAAGTACCAACTTCATGCCTGTCCAAAGTGTTCCGAAACTGGACACGAATTGGATGCTGAGTTTTGCAAGTTTTGTGGGGAGAAGCTGAAATAAAGCTACTCAAACTCAATCAATACAGCCCCTTTCTCAACTACAGCATCTGCCGAAAAAAGAACCTTCTTAACAATCCCTTCACCTTCTGCTTTGATAACATTTTCCATCTTCATCGCTTCTAAGGTAAGTAATGGCGTACCTGGCACTACCTCTGTGCCTGCCTCTACTGCATAATTTAAAATCCTACCTGGCATCGGGGATTGTAATTGATGTAGTTTCTTGATTTTTTGCTTGTCGAGACCCATTGATTTAATAAGGTCATCTAATGGATGGTTCCGGCGCACTGAAAATGTGCGTTGATTCACTTTTACCGTAAAAACTCCATCTTCAATCGAGGAATCTATGATTTCACCGTGGTATTTCTTTCCTAAGTAATCAATGGTAAAAAACGAGTTGTCTATCCATGTCAAACCTGCGTCACCTTTATTTTCAATTAATTTACCGTCTACTGTATAATTGTGCATACCCACTTAATTTATGTTGAAATCTTACTTCAAGAAGTGCGTATAAAAGTACACTTTTTTACCTATACTCGTTGGGAAGGGAGAAAAAAATAAGGCCTAATCCGTATGCAGGAACGTGCTAAATGAGTGATTAACTTTCGGGGGAAGACACTCACACCCTCAAATTTACACTTCAACCGCAAAGTGCACCAATCAACCCATGTTTATTCGCTAAATCAAATTAAATGCACATTTTTGTAATGAATTATATCTTTTACATACCATGATAAAGCAATTATATATTTTCGGTTGTATTGTTTTTCTAACAGCATGTGGAACAAATTCCAACAAATCGGTGAATACGGAGGTAGCGACTGTTACTACCTCAGCCGAAGCGAATAAAGGAGAGAAACCTATGCGTGACGAACAGGTGGAGCGCGATCACTACAATCCATCTGCTACTATTCTTACCGATCTCATTCATACAAAATTGGAAGTAAGTTTCGATTGGGATAAATCAGAGCTCAATGGGGTTGCTACAATTACAGCATCACCCTACTTTTACCCTACAGACAGCCTGATCTTGGATGCCAAAGCGATGGCAATTCATAGTGTATCTGTGAACGGAAATAAATCGAATTTCGTCTACAATGATGGTATGTTCTTGCGCATTAAATTGGATAGAATGTATTCGCGTGATGAGCAATATACAGCGGTGATTAAGTACACTGCTAAACCTGAAGAGAAAAAATTAGGAGGAAGTGCTGCTATCTCCAGCGATAAAGGTCTTTATTTCATTAATCCAACTGGTGAAGAACCGAATAAGATGCCGCAAATTTGGACACAAGGAGAAACGGAAGCAAGCTCTGTTTGGTTCCCTACAATTGATAGACCCAATCAAAAACAGACGCAAGAAATTTTTATGACGGTGGATTCCAAATACACTACGTTGGCAAACGGACGTTTGGTATCTTCGAAAGACAACAAAGATGGAACACGTACCGACCACTGGAAACAAGAATTGCCGCACGTGCCCTATTTAGCGGCAATGGCAGTAGGTGAATTCAAAGTGATTAAAGATTCTTATACGCGCAAAGACGGCAGTAAAATGGACGTTCATTACTACGTGGAGCCTGAGTGGGAGGACCATGCCCAAGCTATCTTCGGGGAAACACCTGAAATGATCGGTTTTTTCTCAGAATTATTGGGAGTAGAATATCCTTGGGATAAATACCATCAAATTGTCGTGCGTGACTACGTTTCAGGGGCCATGGAAAACACGGGTGCAGTTATTTTCGGCGATTTTGTGTACAAAACGAAACGTGAATTAATTGACGGAAATGACCATTCGATTATTGCGCACGAATTGTTTCATCATTGGTTTGGAGATTTAGTAACCTGCGAAAGTTGGGCGAACCTACCGTTAAACGAATCCTTTGCAAACTACTCTCAATTTCTATGGGATGAGCATTATTACGGATTGGATGAAGCAGAATACAATGCTGAAAAAGAAGCAAATGGATATTATCAATCTGCAGCCCAGCGCGGGCACCACGACATGATCTGGTACGATTACGATGAAAAAGAAGACATGTTTGACGGCCACTCTTACAATAAAGGGGGAAGAATCTTACACATGCTTCGTCTCTATTTAGGCGATGATGCATTCTTTAAATCGCTTCAACATTACCTTAAAACAAACCAATATGAGCCTGTTGAAATTCATCACTTGCGCCTGGCATTTGAAGAGATCACTGGGGAGGATTTAAACTGGTTCTTTGACCAATGGTTTTTAGCATCCTACCATCCAGAATTAGAGGTAACTCAAGATTTGAGCATTCCGGATCAGGTAACCGTTAAAATAATTCAAAAACAAGACCTAGAAAAGGCTCCTCTTTACAAGTTGCCTCTAAAAATCGGTGTTTACGCGAGCGGTGCAAAAACTACCTATGACGTGGTAGTCGATAAAAAAGTGAATGAATTCACCTTCCGCTTTAAAGGTGTGGCAGAAAATATCATTGTGGATGAGCAACGTGCGTTATTGGGGTCGATTTCTTACAAGAAACCAGAGGAATACTACGTGCATCAATTCTATAATGCACCTAAATTTAAGGACAGAGAAGAAGGGTTGAACTTTGGCTCGCGCATAAAAGGTGAGGTGGGAGAAAACCTAATCTTAGATGCCTTAAATGATGAGTTCTGGGTAATCCGCGAGGCTGCAATTGGCAAGTTGAAGAAGATTAAAAAAGCACGTTCAGAAGATGTATTTAATGCAGCCATGAAACTTGCAGAGTCTGATAAAAATTCACGTGTAAGAGCAGCAGCGATTCGCTTTTTGTCCACGGAATATTTTGAGGACACCCATGCTGAAGCCGTTAGAAATCTATTGTTAAATCGCATTGAAGGAGACAGTTCATACCTTGTGGTTTCAAGAGTACTTGGTGGTTTAACGAAAGGTGAACAGCAAGATTTGACAAAAGCACTATCCCTTTCCGAAGCTTTAGAGAACGAACCTTCTTCAGCAGTGCGGGCGCAAGTAGCACAAATTTATGCGAACTACGGAGACGCTTCTAAATTGCCTTATTTTAAAACACTTTTGTTAGAAGGTAAAGTGAGTGGGTACGAAGCGATCGGAGTAATGGGGAACTTCACCAACCTACTCAAGCAACAATCGGCGGATGTCCAACTAGATTATCTTCCGATGTTTGAAACACTGAAAACTTCTGGTGGTCTGTACATCAATGCTGTTTTGCCCATGAATACCATGATGCTTAAAAAGCACAATGAATCAAAAATCAGTGAATTAACAAAAGAAATTTCAATCACTCCAGATGGTGAAAAAGAACTTGAATTAGACAAAACGAAGCAGCTGGTAGAAAAAATTGACCAAATGCTTTAATCCAGCAGGAATCAATTTCGTAATAGAACCTTCTTCTTTGGAATTTGCGTTAATTTCGCGCCATGATTAATTTGGAACAACTCGGGGTGTTTTTACCCCAAGGTTTTTTATTCAAGGATGTTAACCTTCAAATCAATACGGGTGACAAAATTGGCTTGGTAGGGAAAAACGGTGCTGGGAAGTCTACGCTTCTTAAATTGTTAGCCGGCTGGGAAACTCCTTCTGAAGGAAAAATTCACAGAGGCAAGGAAACGACAATCGGTTTTCTTACCCAAGACATTAAAATTGACACCACCAAAAGCGTCTTCGACTACCTGAAATTCTCGAATGAAACATTAAATAAATTGCGTGCTCAAATTGAGGACATCAACCTTCAATTAACCACAAGAACGGATTACGAGAACGCGAGTTATTTATCGCTTTTGGATGATCTTACGCTTGCCAATGAACAGTTCCAACTTTTTGAAGGATACCAATGGGAAGAAAAAATAACTTCAGCACTTTTAGGACTAGGGTTCAAAGAAGAAGAATTTACAAAGTCGCTCAATGAATTTTCTGGAGGTTGGAAAATGCGCGCTGAATTAGCAAAAATCCTTGTCAATGAGCCAACAGTGATTCTACTCGATGAGCCCACGAATCACCTAGACATCATTTCCATCAGTTGGTTAGAAGAGTATTTACAAAAATTTGCTGGAGTAGTGATTACGATTTCTCACGACCGATTATTCCTGGATAACGTTACGAAGAGAACATTGGAAATCACCAATGGGAAAATTCTGGATTTCCCATATCCATATACAGTATACAAGGCAAAAAGAGAGGAAGAGCTTGAACGATTGGCGGATGCAAAAAAGCAACAAGACAAGGAAATCAAGCGCACGGAAGAACTCATCGATAAATTCCGTGCAAAAGCCAATAAGTCCGCATTTGCGCAATCACTCATGAAAAAGTTGGATAAAACCGAACGAATTGAGGTGGACTCGACAACTGTTTCTCGAATGAAAGTAGCATTTCCACTGAGCGTCCAGCCTGGAAAATGGGTACTTGAAATTGATAATCTTGGCAAAAGTTATGGTGATAATAAGCTTTTTGAAGGCATAAATATTACTGTGGGAAGAGGAGAGAAAATTGCATTACTTGGACCGAATGGTGTGGGTAAATCTACCCTTCTCAAGCGTATTATGAAATCTCTTGAGGGAGAAGGATCCGTTACCTATGGACACAATGTAGAGGTTACCTATTTCGCTCAGGATCAAGCCGAAAAATTAAGCACTGAAAAAACCGTTTATGAAACAGTGGATGATGTGGCCGTCGGAGAGATTCGAAAGGACTTACGCTCAATTCTCGGCGCTTTCCTATTTGGAGGCCAAGATGTGGATAAGAAAGTAAGTGTTTTATCGGGAGGAGAGCGAACGCGGCTAGCGCTCTGTCAGTTATTGTTAAGTCCTTCCAATGTGTTAATTCTTGATGAGCCTACGAACCACCTCGACATGCAAAGTAAGGAAGTATTGAAACAAGCCTTAAAGAATTATGAAGGAACATTTATCGTTGTATCTCACGACCGTGAATTCCTAGATGGATTAACCAACAGAATTTGGGACATCGAAAATAAACACCTCAAAATACATCACTTTACAGTTCAAGAGTACTTAAAACGAAAGTCGGATGCCTTTACAAAGAAGGATGGACCAAAACAAAAAGAAGAAGCTCGAATTGAAGTTGAACGTCAAAAGGAAGCTGCTAAAAACACCTTGAGTTACGAAGATCAAAAAGAACTCAAAAGATTACACAACAAAACAAAAAACGGAGTTTCTCGCGCAGAAGAGAACATTACCCGACTGGAAAATGAAATCGAAAAAATGAACGCTGTAATTGCGTCACTGGATTACTCTGATGAAGCGGCAGCCAATGAACAACTAGCAAAATATGAAGCACTGAAGCATGAACTAGATCAAACTATGATTGAATGGGAAAACCTTAACAATGAATTAATTGACCTAGAATCGAAAGTTTCTTGAGAAATTATCTTGGATTTATTGAAAAAGTCTCTATATTTGCACTCCCCTAACAAGGGCAGTCGGTAAACGAACCGCTATTAAAGATACTAATTTTATAAGATATATTGCGGGGTGGAGCAGTTGGTAGCTCGTCGGGCTCATAACCCGAAGGTCGCACGTTCGAGTCGTGTCCCCGCTACTAAGAAAAGGTAAACAAGAAATTGTTTGCCTTTTTTTGTTTTATGGAAACGCCTAAAATCAAAAATCTTGGAACATATTTGTTATGTTTTATACTCTATAAAGCACTGTAAAATTTACGTCGGATACACTTCTACACTGATTCAACGCATGAAATCACATAATAGTGAAAACAACAAAGGGTATACTAAAAATTTCCAGCCATGGATGGTTGCTCATCTAGAATTTTTCGCAAGTAAGAAAGAGGCTATGGCCCGTGAAAAAGAATTGAAATCTAGTAGGGGTAGATTACAAATTTGGGAAGAAATTATACCTCCGATCGTCGGGCTCTTATCAGTCAGCTGACTGACGCACGTTCGAGTCGTGTCCCCGCCCGCTTCTAAGAAAAGGTAAACAATCTCTTGTTTACCTTTTTTATTTTTTGGAACCGCCTAAAATCAAAGACAAAGTTAATCAATCGAATAGCACCCAGCTACTGGGAAGGCCTTCAGTCTTTCGACTCAAAACTTTTTTCTTTTATAGCTCTAACAAATCGACCAAATCGAACCTAATCTCTTCCGTTCGGGTTTCTATTACCTTCTTTGCATCATTTACACCCTTGTTGTAGAGCATGTTTCCAGCCGATCGTAAGAAAAAATTTAGAAGTTCCTCTGCGGCAATAACCCCTATCTTTTCGTCCCTTTCGTTTTCAAAGAATTGGATTAATTCATCCTTGAGTATTCTACGCTCTTCCTCTGATAATCGTTTCCCATTTTCACTAATCACTCCCATATACAGACCATTTAAATACGCATAAAGATAAATTCTTTTCAAGTTGAAGCAAACTGAAGTCCTTCTCTTCTGGAAAACACAAGAATACCTGGTCATAACAGATGATTCTTTTATATATTCGTAAAAACCAACGGATATGGAGTTAAAAAGTAAGCCACGTACCAAAGCACAAGAAGCAACCCAGGCAATAGAGCGGATTTACATTACAATGCGTCATTTATTTAATCGTGGGTACTACAAGCCAATGGGCGTTTCGGGAACTACTCTCCGAGAAGGTTTGTTGGCTTTACAGCCAGAAATCTACGGAACCATGGCCGAAGAGAAGGTAGAACTTAACGGAATGGTGTATGTATTGGATCGATTACCGTCTGGTATTGAGGAGTGCTCTATCATTAACTTAACCTCTAGTGAGGGATATAACTCAGACTCCTTCCCCCCCATTATTCCTGAAAAAAGAAGGCGGAATTGTTACCGCATTGACCAAGACCAAATGAATATCGAAATCACACGCGGTCGTTCAGATATTTATGACATCCTAACCCACCTCACCTTTCTATTCATTGAATCCCATAAAATTGCTGAACGCATCGCGGAACAGCAAGAGCAGGGAATAGGTAACGATTGGGAGAAAGTTAAAACAGTAGCATTAAATCCTTCACCCAACCAACAAGAGATTGATGTAGCCTTGGCGCATACAGCAAATATTATAGGGAGGACCTTTGAAGAAACGAAAGGCTTTTCAGAACAATTGGCCACTGAAAAGCATCCCCTGAAATTTTTAAAAATTATTTATTGGCTGGCTAAGCACGGCCTTGATGAACTCAATGACGTCAACAAACGCAGCATTACATTCAGTCCAATCCTACGTGAACGCTTAGGACACCATATACATGGAGAGATTTGGGCAGACAACATTAAAGAACAACTCGAAGCCCAACATCTACTTGGCCGGACTATTCACATCATCAGCGCGAACATGCACAGTGTCATGAATTGCCTATTTGCGAAACAAGTACTTTCAAGTGAATTTGGAACGGACGAATATGCCATCTATGAATTACTGAGTAAGCCTGAAAACAGTCATCTCAGGAATAAAGTATCTGAATTTGCTGAAAAAAATGGAATGACTTTTATCAAAGATAGTTCTGGAACAAATATCGATGTTCAACTCTTCGATTTATCAAAGGTGAACCTCAATCATTGTTTCCTTCATGAAGAGAAATCGGCGCTCATTTCGAATGAAAGTGTTCTGATTGTAATGGATTACGCATTTGGTGAACAAGCATTTGAAACACTTGATGAATTGCTAAAACCCTATAAAAAAGATAAAAACAACCCACTATCCTTAGATGTTGCCTCTGTCTCTATTATGGGTAAAGCAGGAATTTTATCTGGAGATAAAGGCGATATTATGATACCAACTTCCCATATATTTGAAGGTACTGCAGACAACTACCCATTCAAGAATAAATTTTCGGGAAAATTATTCAATGATTTAGGATTTAATACTGTTGAAGGAACGATGATTACTGTATTGGGGACATCCCTTCAAAATAGAGAAATGCTATCTTACTTTAAGAAATCAAGCTGGGGGGTGGTCGGTTTAGAAATGGAAGGCGCTCACTACCAAAAAGCGATTCAAGCTGCGGCTAAAATCAGAAAAAACATACGAGAAAACGTAGAATTACGCTATGCTTATTATGCCTCTGATAACCCACTTGAAACAGGCAAAACACTTGCCTCAGGTGGATTAGGGTTAACAGGTGTAAAGCCCACCTATGGTATAACGCTTGAAATACTTAAACAAATTCTAGAACTCGATTAATCTTCGTTGAAACTCGCAGGTAAAAACATTTTTCGCGAATCTGCGTTATACATGGTATGCGGTTATTTGGATTGCTTCTTTTGCTGTTTTTTTGCGCTTCATCCTCTATGAAGCAAGCTCCAATTTATGTACAAATTACAGGGATTTCGGAAATAAAAGGAAACTTGATGATTGCCATCTTTGAGGCAGAAGAAGGATTTGGAAATGATGAGTATGCTCTTCAAAAAATTGTTCATCCTGTGCGTAAAAAAATAGAATCTATTGAGCTCAACGAATTGGTACGTGGAAAGAACTATGCAATTGCTGTTTATCATGACGCCAACAACAACCTAAGAATGGATAAAAATTTCTTGGGAATACCCACTGAAAAGTACGGGTTTTCAAACAATGCGCGGAACACTTTTGGACTCCCAAGTTTTGAAAGTGCATCCTTCACCTATGGTAACTACGCAAAACTGCTTATCGAAATCAAGTAATTAGCGCAATAAGTTTACGTGACCAACGAGTTGCTTTTCATTCTCCATGACGTCAGTATACTTTACTTTCCAAATATACGTTCCATCAGGGCAAGGCTTTCCTTTATAGGTTCCATCCCAATGATCATTGAAATCATTGCCTTCAAAAATCAGTTCTCCCCAGCGGTTATAAATTAAGATGTTAAACTCTACAATATTTCCACCTTGAGCAAAAAAGGTCTCATTAAATTTTCCTCCATTCGGGGTAAATGTGTTGGGAATATAAAGTATCCCCTCAAAATATATAGTCACCTCATCACTTGCAGTGCAACCATTCACATCTTGAAACTCCACTGAATAGGTCATCGTAGTAGGTGTAAATGATGTTGGACTCTGACAGTTGACACAACTCAAATATTCGGTGGGAGACCAAGTGTAAGATCCTAAAGTGGTGCTACCCGTTGCAGTTAAGTCTACTTCATCACCTTGAAATCCATAATAATCGGGACTTGTCTGAACAAATGGGAGTGGATAGTGATCAACGAACACCTGTTCAGCAGCGGTACATCCGTTTTCATCTGTGACCAAAACAGTATACGAAGTCGGAAAAATTGGCTGAGCCTGAGTGGTATCAGAAAAAGGATTAAACACCGTTTCTGCTGGAATCCAAGCATATGAAACTCCTCCGGAGGCATATAGGTTCACAATTTCACCTGGACAAACAATTGTATCATATCCAGCAACTGCATTCACATCAATCAGTTCAATTCGAACACTATCGAAGATGGACCCACATGCATTAATGTACTCTACATAATAGGTGATGTCCATGTCAGATTGAATGGACACCGTAGGACCAGAAGTAGTATCGATAAATACATCTGGAGACCATAAATATTCGCTTGCTCCGCTCGTCGTAACGATAACCGCATCTCCTCTACATACGCGCACGGTATCCTCTAAAACTGGAATAGGAAGATCATTAAATACATCCACCGTAATCTCCCGCTGCAATTCACATCCTTCGGGTGTTATGATATCCACAGTATACGTCGTGGATTGTTGCGGGGCTATCGAAACCGTAGATTGGGTTGGGTCAGACAGGATTTCTCCAGCAGGACTCCATGCGTAGGAACCTCCACCAGAAGCCCATAGTTCAATTGTATCTCCGAAGCACATGGATAAATCCTCAATAGAGTTCGCATTGGCTCCATAGGTGTCCAAGGTAAGTGATAATGTGTCCGTTCCACAACTGTCAGAAACAATGACCGTAAAAACCGTGGATTGATCCACTGTTGCAATAGGAGTGGCGGATGTAGAATCATCTAAGAACTGCGCAGGTACCCAAGCGTAGGTAGATCCGCCAGAAGCTTCCAATTGATAAGGTTCACCAGGACATACGGGAGTCGGCGGTTGAACTACAGCTCCTTCAAACAATCCAATTACTACTTCAACAAAACTTGAATCCGCTTCGTAACACCCGCTCGAATCCGTAGAAATTAATGTCACTGTATACGTTCCCGGTTGAGCGTAAAAATGAGAGGGCTCGAAATCAGTACTGGAATTTCCATCTCCGAATAACCACAAAAATTCATTAGCATTCTGTGAGTTATTAATGAAATTAACCGAGTTTGGTATACAAACAAATGGATCTGGCACACTCAATGTTGATTCAATAATCCCTAAATCAAATTTAAATGCGGCCAAATTACAGTTGCTGCTCTGGTTCTGGGGAGAAACAACTCCAGGAGTTGTCGTAAAACCATTGGCGTTTCCACCGCATCCGCCGCAGACAGCATGATAGATTCTGCCTTTCTTATCAAATCGAGAGGTTCCGCCGTCCACATGATTTGGGCTTGTCGTAACTCCACCCATGAAAGAAGCATAATTCAGCGTTGACGCATCTTCCCCTAGCACAGCTACGTAAAAATTATTCCCATTAGTATTCTGCTGAAACCCGTCTGCAGTTGTAGGAAACCCAGTAGTTGTTGAACCTGTTGCTTGGCTTGATTGATTGGTTTGTCCTCCCCAGCCAGAAAAATAAATTTCATAACAGTCAGATACTAAAAAGGCTGTTGGGGAGATTTCAACTGTATTATTCCCTCCTCCTACAAGGGTGTTCCAAAAAGCATTGTCTAATCCTTCATTGTATTTACGAATAAATTGACCCGAATTTGGATTAGAATAAAGCCCCGGTGTAATAGGCATAACTCCGCGAGTTTGACCAAAAACATATACATTATCGTCTAAATCTAATTGAACAAAATAGTTTTGGTCATAAGCGTTGGTTCCAACATAGGTTCCTGAAATTGGTGAGGAAGTGGTTCCATTGAGTTGAACAATGTAACCATCAGCTGTACCTCCAATAAAATTGTTGATGTGTCCATTCGAAAAACCAAGTGTTGTGGAACTTGTGCCCCCTGTTAAATAGACATTCCCACTACTCGAAATCTGAACAGCATACCCAGTATCATCCGATGCCCCACCAAAATAAGTGGACCAGAACAACGTATTCAAATTCGGTGAAAACTTAGCAACAACAGCATCTTGATCGCCACCCAGTGAATTGTCAAATCCATTTATTATGGGAAAATCTATTGATCGTGTGGAGCTGGCTATATAAACATTAGACGCACCGTCAACGATAATCTCTCCTCGAAATTGATCTCCATAATTGTAACTCAGTGGACTTAAATTTAACCCATCATTCCCTGTTCCTCCAAGGTAAGTGCTCGACATAAGCGCAGTCCCTCCAGCGTTTAACTTAAACACAATAATGTCCGTGCCTGTGAACTGTAAGGCATTTTGGGTGGTAAGCGTACCACCAGCAAAGGTAGGCTGAACAGGACTACCGGCCATTGGGAAATTCGTTGAGCTCGTAACACCCAACACATACAATTCATTTTGAGCGTTCGCCACAATAGAATTTGGAGTTTCATTTCGATTACCGCCAACGTAAGTCGAATACAAAAGTGCTGTTCCCTGCGCATTAAACTTTGAAATTCCGATATCAATATTAAATGTACCTTCTCCTCCATTAAAGGTAGCATCATACGCTCCAGCCGTGAGAGGGTATCCAACACCGAAGACAATTCCACCTGCAAATAAATTCGCATCTTGATCAGGTGCTGCAGTGAAGCCCCAGTTGTCAATCGTAGAACCCGTAAACGACGAAAAGGTCAATTCAGGGTCAATAACTAGTGTTTCCGTCGAATCATAACCCTCTGGTAAGTGGACCGACACCTCATTAGCCTCCAACACAAAAAGACTTTCAACAGCATGTTTTTTTCCTTCATCAGAAATTGTCCAAACTTCTAAGTTACGATCGAAAATTGGCCCAAATCGAGTACCTACTTCTAATGCTGAGGAAGAGATAAGACGAATATCATCAGCTCCTAAATAAGTTGCTTTTATTTGTTCTGGATCACCTCCTGGATGAACTTCAAAGGAATACTTTACCGCATCGGACTTTGTTTCAACAATTAAATCAATGAGCGGATAAAAGTTGGTTAATCGCACCTGTTGAACCCCTCTGACTTCTGAAGCCCATTTAGAAGAATCCTGGCCTAAAAAGTAATTCCGATAAAACGGAGAGAAATGACTTTCAGTAAATCCGCCGGACCAAGAGGACTCTTCAAATTTCATAAATATGGTCTGTCTCTTGACGTTCTCGTCCTTGTGCCCAGCATGATCATGGACAGCGCCATTGTGCCCTACTACAGCGCCAAGTTCATACAAATCAAACGTGAACCCATCTTTTTCAACGTATATAGCGCCCATTTCGAGCTCCACTTTATACAAAATTCGTTCATCCCATTGACCTCTGTTCGGATGCATCCATACCTCCTCCTGTTCCTGCCCTATACAAGGCAAAAAAACAACGAAAAGCACGAAGAACAGAACCAGTCTACGCATAGATCAAATTTACAATAAAGATTTCAAGTTAAGAAACCAATAAATCAAGGAATTAGCCTCTTCATACAGCCCTCACTACACTGTAAACTATTCAAATTGCAAATAGTTGCCTTAGTAGAGCGGAAAATAGTGTTAAAAGATAATAAGATACCTTGTTAAAAGTAAAACACAACATTCGTTCGATTCGTTGAGGATTTCACCGAAGGAATCGCGAGAATTTCTTATTTTGGTCCTCCAATTTGGAAGAATTATGTCAAAAACAGCGTTAAAATCAAAGAGTGAGCAAGCCAAAATATCGAAAGATATCGTGTGGAGAGGATTTGAGTTAATGTGTACAGCTAAGACACTCGCTGAAAAATACGAAGCACACAAAGAGGTAACAAGCAAATATGTTCATGCCACTTCAAGGGGGCATGAGGCGATCCAACTTGCCCTAGGAATGCAATTGAAGAAACAAGATTGGGTAGCTCCTTATTATCGGGATGACAGTATTCTTCTTGGGATAGGGATCACTCCTTACGAGTTAATGTTGCATATTTTCGCTAAAAAAGATGAACCATTTTCTGGTGGAAGAACGTATTATTCTCATCCATCATTGAATAGAGATGATTTACCAAAAATCCCGCATCAAAGTTCAGCAACAGGTATGCAAGCTATTCCTACCACAGGAGTAGCAATGGGGATACAGTACTTAGAAAACCAAGGGTTAAATGTCGATTTTGAAGGAGAACATCCTGTTGTAGTTTGTTCTATTGGGGATGCGGCATGCACAGAAGGAGAGGTTTCAGAAGCATTTCAGATGGCCGCACTCAAACAATATCCAATTTTATACCTCGTTCAAGACAACGAATGGGATATTTCAGCGAATGCCAAGGAGACACGCGCCCAAGATATCACGCATTATGCTAAAGGGTTTAAAGGTATCGAAGTACGAACGATAGATGGAAGTGATTTTGAAGAATCCTATTCCACTATTCAAGAGGTCCTTGGAATTATACGAAAAGAGCGCCGACCATTTATTGTTCATGCGAAAGTTCCACTTTTGGGCCACCACACTTCTGGAGTTCGAAAAGAGTGGTACCGCGACGATCTAGAGGAACATGGACAACGTGATCCTTACCCTAAAATTAAAGACTTAGCCAGATCCTTAGGAATTGACGAATCTGACCTAATTACAAAGGAACTTGAGGTAAAAAAAGAGATTGACGCCGTTTATGAAAAAGCATATGTAGCGGAAGACCCTACACCTGAATCAATTACGGACTTTATCTTTGCGCCAACCCCCATTACTGAAGAAAAAGGTGTTCGCGAACCTGCTGGAAAGAAAAAAACAGTAATGGTTGATTGCGCACTTTTTGCTGTAAGAGAGATCATGGAAAAACACCCAGAAGCGCTTTTGTACGGACAAGACGTGGGCGGCAGACTAGGTGGTGTTTTCCGTGAAGCGGCAACATTGGCTCAAAAATTTGGAGATAATCGCGTGTTTAACACCCCGATTCAAGAAGCATATATCATTGGAAGTACAGTTGGGATGTCCGCTGTTGGATTAAAACCAATTGTTGAAGTGCAATTTGCAGACTATATTTGGCCAGGATTGAATCAGTTGTTTACTGAATTGTCGAGAAGTTATTACCTCTCCAATGGAAAGTGGCCAGTGAGTTCAGTTATTCGTGTACCAATTGGCGCATACGGCTCAGGAGGA
>JALQTG010000138.1 GCA_023264075.1 Crocinitomicaceae bacterium | reverse complement strand
ACCTATGTCAATCACTAAATTCATTAAGGAATTTTTTATAAAATTAAAGAAACATTTGAATACAGCTTTATTTAAATATTAATATATTTGCCATGCTTTTGGTACCATAGCTCAGTTGGTAGAGCAAAGGACTGAAAATCCTTGTGTCCCTGGTTCGATTCCTGGAGGCACCACAAAAAAAACCTCGATATAATTATTGAGGTTTTTTTGTTTTAATTCAACTTAAAATACTTCATCCATCGCCATACAAAACTGTTCTGCTGCTTGAGCCAGAATTTCTTTAGAATGTACGTGAGAAACAAAACCGACTTCATACCCACTCGGCCCTAGGTAGATACCTCTTTCCAAAAGTGCTTTATGGAGATTCTTGAAGGGCGTCATGTCGTTATTTATTTCGTCTGCTCTTCTAATCGCAGGCATATTTGAAAAGGCCAACCAAAAAATCGACCCTACCATAACAATTTCAAATTCATATGCATTCTTCTTTGCGTGTGCGTTGATCGCGTCTACAAATACTTTCGTTCGCGCTTCCTGATCTTCGTAGAAACCTTGCTGCGAACAAATAGAGAGCTGGGCAATTCCTGCTGACATCGCAACAGGATTACCGCTCAACGTTCCTGCCTGATAAACGGGACCATCTGGCGATACTTTCTGCATGATTTCTGCCCTTGCACCGTAAGCTCCAACAGGTAATCCACCACCGATAATTTTTCCATACGAAACAATATCTGGAGTAATTCCATATAACTCTGCAGCACCAGAAAATGCCACTCTAAATCCCGAAATCACCTCATCAAAAAATAATAACACGCCGTGTTCAGTGCACAAATCGCGTAATGCTTGCAAGTAAGATTTCTCTTGTAATAGCAAGCCGTTATTTGCAGGAATAGGCTCGATAATGGCGCACGCTAAGTCGTCTCTGTGCTGTTCGAAACACGCTTTTAATGACTCCAAATCGTTCAATGGAATGACAATCGTATCCTCAGCCACTTTGGCAGGTACTCCAGCGCTTGAACTCTCTCCAAATGTAGCCAAACCAGAACCGGCTTTTACCAACAATGAGTCTACGTGACCATGATAACACCCGTCAAATTTGATGATTTTATTTTTTCTAGTATATCCTCTTGCCAAACGTATTCCAGACATCACTGCTTCTGTACCAGAACTTACAAAACGTATTTTATCAATAAACGGATTTCTAGAAATAATCAACTCCGCTAATTCGTTCTCTAATTTGGTCGGAGCGCCATAACTTGTTCCATTTTGCAATGCACCAACAATTTTCTCATACACCTTAGGGTGGTTGTGACCCAAAATCAAGGGTCCAAAACTACAGCAGAAATCAATGAATTTATTCCCGTCTTCATCCCAAATATAGGCGCCATCCCCTTTTTTAATAAACAAGGGAGAACCTTCCACTGCTTTGAATGCGCGAACGGGTGAGTTTACACCTCCAGGAAAGTAATTTAATGCTGTTTTGTAAAGTGCTTCAGATGCTGTCTTGTTCATGATGTATATTTTGTGCAGTAAAGATAGTGAAAAGACGTTAAGATTTGAAGACGTTAGACTCGCTTTGTTAAAGACAATAGACTGTAAGACAACAGACGTTAGACTTTTTTAGAATGTGCATGTGTAAGACGAATTGACTTTATCTGATTTTAACTAGTTTTACGGAAATTTATAAAATGAACGAGAAATATTCCTTACTCAAGAAAGTCGGATATGCCGAGGCAGCGTCATACATACTCCTGTTATTAATTGCAATGCCATTGAAATACATATGGGAAATAGATGAGGCGGTAAAATACACTGGTTGGGCTCATGGAGTTTTGTTTATTGGGTATGTTTTTATGTTGTTGGTTGATGGGATCCAGTACTCGTGGAAGTTTAATTGGTATATTTTCGGATTTGTTGCTGCTCTCTTGCCTTTTGGGCCACTCGTATTCGATAAAAAAATACTCGAAAAAGAGAATGGAACGGAACAATCTTGACTAATAAATGTAAAGACAGTATTCCTTTCATGTCAATATGTCAATAGAATGAGTTTGGCAAAAAGTTTGACAAAATAGAAATTGAAATTATCTTTAGCTTTTCATTAGCGAAGAATAGTAAAAATTAAATAAATAAAAATCATGGCAGTAGAAATCACAGATGCAAACTTTGACGAAGTAGTATTAAAATCAGATAAACCAGTTGTAGTAGACTTTTGGGCCGCTTGGTGTGGACCTTGTCGAATGGTAGGACCAATCATTGAGGAAATGGCTGGTGAATACGACGGGAAAGCTGTAATTGGTAAAGTTGACGTTGATCAAAACCCTGGAGTTTCCGCGAAATTTGGAATACGCAACATTCCTACAATTATTTTTGTGAAGAATGGAGAAATTGTAGACAAATCAGTTGGTGCAGTTCCTAAAGCTCAATTGACTTCAAAATTAGATGCTATTTTGTAAACATCACAAGTATCGACACTAATTAAAGTCCTCCATACCCATGTGAGGACTTTTTTATTGCGCTACAAAATGCCACTTCATTCCTTTTCTCCTTTCCTGAGAAAAGCCGTAAGTCCATGTTTCTTCTGGATATAAGAAAGAAATCACACGAGACCGCCACGCAGTAATATCGAAATTTGCTGGGCACTCGACATGTACAAGATGAGCGGTGCTAACTGCCGTAAAAACACACTTCTTAGTCACATTCTTGGTATCCCCTATTCGAATTTCTGAACAATTGTCACCATAACAATCTAACCAATTGTAAAATGCGTTAACCGTTGTTAAGCTATCTACAAACTGCCAACTCGTTACTACCAACGTGTCTTCTCCAAAACGAATAAATGCCTGTTCATGAGAAGTTGCAGTCAACCGATCCGGAAAAAATTTTTGTCGTGGAACCCCTTCTACGAAGACCAAAATACTGTCTGAGTATGCCGCTTGTACGGCATTTCTAAAAACACTGGTAGAATCTTTTTCTAGCGGTTCTTCAACATAGTTTGACTTAGAGTACTCCGTAGATTGAGGGAGTATTTCCTCTAAACTAACCGTTTCAACCTCTAGGTTATCTCCACAAGACACCATGAACAATACGATAATGAATGAATGTCGCATCATTATCTCAATGAATTTATCGCCGTTATAATTTGCTCAAGTTGGGCATCGTCAATATCAAGGTGCGTTACCATGCGAATGGATTGACCACCAAACGGCATAACCAAAATTTCTTTCTCAGCGAGTTGCCCTACTATCTTATCTACGCTTGCCTCTGGATTCAAGGTCGCTACTACGATATTCGTTTGGACTTCCAAAACGGACTCCACCCAAGAGCATGCGTTCAACGTTCGTTCCAATTCTTTTGCTTTGCGATGGTCCTCTTTTAATAAGCTGATATTATTCTTTAAGGCATACTGTCCCCCTGCGGCAATAATACCAGCCTGGCGCATTCCACCACCATAAACTTTTCTTACACGGCGAGCACGTTGTATGAAATCTTTATCCCCAACAAGTACAGAACCAACCGGAGCTCCAAGTCCTTTGGATAAACAAATTGAAATGGAATCGAAATACCCACCATAGGTTCTGTAATCCACACCAGTTTCTACTAATGCATTGAATACCCGTGCACCGTCAAGATGCAGGGGCAACCCTTCTGATGTGCAAAGCGCTTTGATTCGTTTAATTTCTTCTGGATTATAAATTGCTCCTCCGCCTCGATTCATGGTGTCTTCTAGAGCTACAAGCGCTGTAATCGGGTAATGAACGTTATTTGGATCATTAATCGCTCCTTTCACATCCGGCGCATTTATTCTGCCGCGATCGCCGTCAAGTAACTTCACAGAAGAACCGCTATTCTTGGCAATTCCTCCACCTTCATACTTATAAATATGTGCTTCTTTTGAACAAATTACTTCATCCCCAGGACGGCAATATACATTAATTGCAATTTGATTGGTTTGTGTTCCTGATGAACAATACAATCCTGCTTCCTTACCGAATAATTCAGCAGCGTACGCCTCTAATTCATTTACTGTAGGGTCTTCTCCAAAAACGTCATCCCCAACTGGGGCACTAAACATATAATCTAGCATTTCTTTCGAAGGCTTCGTTACAGTGTCCGAACGCAAATCAATCGTATCATTTTTCATAATTATCCATTGAATCAGTAAATGCAAAAATAATATTAATCCTTTGGATAATTCTGACTACACTGCAATTCAAGTGATGATGATCAATGAACATCGGTAATTCGTTGTATTAAACAACACCTTGGAGATATTTTTCATTTTTGGCAGAAAAATTGTAACATTGATAAGTGGCAAAAACCAGGATTATGAAAAAGTTTCTCTATTTAAGTGCACTCGCAGGTATTGCAATGGCTGCAATGACGAGCTCTACTACTGTCAAATATCCTGCTGTAAAATCGAAAAGTTTTAAAACCGGTGAGAAGCTCCGTTATCGTGTAACCTATGGCTTTGTAGATGCTGGAGAAGCCGTTCTTACGGTTAAAGAAACCACAAAAAAAGGAGCTGGAAATCGCCCGTTGTATCAAGTAAAAGGTGAAGGCCGAACGTTGGGAGGATTCAATATGTTTTTCAAAGTAGAGGACGTCTACGAATCTTATATCGATAAATCTGGGGCTTTTCCTTGGTATTTTGTACGTCGAGTTGATGAAGGGGGATTCATTAAGAATCAAGATTACACGTTTAAACAAGATAAGCAACTCGTTAATAACGGAAAGAAAGACTTTAAAGTTCCCATCGGAATTCAAGACATGATGTCCTCTTTTTACTATGCTCGTACGCTCGATTTTGGGAACATGAAACCAGGAGATGTAACCGAGTTCAAGTGCTTCATGGATGATGAAATCTATCCGCTGAAAGTGAAGTTCGTGGGCAAAGAAGAAATCAAAATTAGAAAAGGAACGTTTAGTTGCTTAAAGTTTGTTCCTGTTGTTCAATCTGGACGTTACTTTGAAAAGGAAGATGATGTTGAATTCTGGGTAACTGACGATAAAAACCGAATCCCAGTATTGGTTAAAGCTAAAATCCCGGTAGGTACAATAAAAATGCACCTCGTTGAATGGGAAGGTTTAGTTGGTGAAGTCGCTAAAAAATAAACACTATTTTACAGGTAATCGAACAAAGAAGGTGGTACCATCCCCTTCTTTGGTTTCGAACCAAATGTCCCCATCGTGATTACTCACAATTTGCTTCACCATAGCTAACCCAAGGCCTGTCCCCGTAGTTTTAGTCGTGAAATTCGGAATAAATATTTTCTGTTGCTGATCTTCTGGAATTCCAACTCCATTATCCTGAACAGCAACTTCAACATGCCCATTAATCTTGTTCAATCGTATTTCCACCTGACCCTTTCGATCTTCAGGAATAGCCTGTAATGCATTTTTAATCAAATTGTTAAATACACGCAGCATCAAGTCTTTATCGGCAAATATTTCAATCATCTCATCCGAAGACAACACAGACACCTCCGTTTCTTGGTTCCCAAAAATGGCAGCCGCATTTGAAATCAATTCTACAAGGTCTAGGTATTCCTCATTTGGTTTTGGCATTTTAGCAAAATTCGAAAACTCATTGGCTATTGCAGTCAGCGCATTAATCTGCTCGACAAGTGAAGCCGAAATACGGTCAATTTTAGCCTTCGCATTCGGATCAGATGGATCAAATGAGCGTTGAAAATGCTGCAAGGACAATTTCATCGGTGTTAGTGGATTCTTAATCTCATGCGCCACTTGCTTTGCCATCTCTCGCCATGCAGACTCGCGTTCGGAACGAGCAAGTTGCATCGCTTTTATTTCCAATTCTTCTAACTTGTGGTTATATTCTCTTACCAATGCTCCGATTTCATCATTTCCGGAATAATCAATTGGTCGATTCTGTTTCCCTAACTCAATCGATTGAATACTTGCTTGAATCAGTCGCAAAGGCTGTGTGATCCAATTCGAAATAAATAAGGCTATAATCACAGTTACCACTAGTAACAAGACCGCTATATTAATAATCGTCACCAAAAATCCACTCAACTGGCTCTCATACGCATTCTGCTTGGCAAAGTGCTGTAAATTAAGGTAACCTAAAACCACTCCAGCTTTGTTTTGCAATGGCAAGTAGGCAGATAAATAATCAAGTTCACCGATATTTTCCTTGTGCACATATTCGCTGTACAACTCGTAATTTAGACTTCGATAGGCATCGGGATTCATTTGCCGTGATACAATACCTTTTTCGTACAATTTTGGTTGCGAAGTGGACAATAATGATCCATTCAAGTCATACAAATTAATGTCTGTTGCAAATACTTTAGAAAACTTCTGAAGAATATAATCCATGTAATCACCTAGCGCAATTCGACTCAATGTTTCATTTCCTCCAAGTTTTTGGTTGACCTCAATTTCTACGGAATGAATACGTTCTTGAATACTTTCATAGGTGAACGCGTCGTATTGATTCTTAACGAAGGAACCCGTGACCGCTCCAAAGAGAATGAATGATGATGTTAACAATAAAATAAGTACACCTTGTACCTTTGAAGAGAGACTCAACGAGGAAAGTTTGAAGTTTTGATGTTGAAAAAAGACTAATTTAAACACGAGCGTTAGCAAGGCAAAAAACAAAAATAAATAGGAGAAATTAGTCAAGTTTTCAAGTTGCGTTTTGACCGGCTTAGAAATAACAATAACATTCCCTTCATTATCGCTGTATACGTAATGACTAAGGCCATTATGAACCGATACGCGTTGATCAGGCGCTAAATCGTCCTTCAACGCAGAAAAAATCGTTGGGAAATTGTAAGCCCCAAATCGCATGACTAATTCATCTTGATAATACCGCGCAATGGAATACGATTCCAACTCATCCATTACTTGCGCCGAAGAATTAATTAATATTCTAGGAAACCCAATCTGCTCGGGGATGCGCTTGCTCTGTATTTTTACAAAGATATACATCTTTTCATCCTCAAGGGAGATTTCTATCCTTCCCAGATAACTGAGTCGGTCAAAATGATCAACAATTTGATATAGGTCATGACTAAAATCACTTGAACGACCATGTTTCTCAATAACGTTTTGGAAATATTCATAATTTTCTGTTTGTCCAACTTGACTTATTCCAAAATCGGTATTTGGACCCAATAGAAAAAATCGCATGTCGTAGCGCTCCCAGAAATTGGACAAGCAACATTCCAATAACTGATTATTCATTGTGGAATTCGATACTTCCCCTCCATTCAAAACTTCTTGAACAACTACGCTAGATACTATATTTTGACTTAATTCAATGAACTCAATTTCCGTAGCCGCATCCCGATCAGAAATCAATTGATGAGCAAAAAGTTCACGCTTTTGATACTCGTTTAGTTGATTGTTCTCGTATAAGTTATACGCAGCATAAACGGAGGTTACCGCAATAATCAACACGATAGAGGAAAAAGAAAAAACATGCTTTACACGATAATAAAAAAGAAGAACTACTCCGATCAAAATCGTCGGCCATAGTGAGGAAAACAACTGTGCATCACCCAAAAAGAGTTCCCACAAGAAAAAAAGAACTCCTGGAACGAACCACAACAACGCTACATAATTCAATTTTAAATAGCGCGAATATTCAACTACCTTATACACGATTAGGATATATAATAACAAGATGACACCAATAATAAACAACGCCACAAAGGAATAAATGGTTAATGAGAACAACTGATCTACCTCTAGCCCTATCGTACTATTCACAATTAAACTTTTGAACACGAAGCTAGCGATACTCGCCAGGGGGAATAGTCCGATGAAACTAAGAACTACAATTCCTTTTTTGAACAGCCCTTTTTCAGACATTGTTCCGTCCAAATATTTATATACCCACCATACAAGCACACCAATGAATGTCACATTCAATATGAGTTCTCCAAGATTAGGTAAGAGTTCAGAGCTTGCATATAAATTAGGATCAAATAGCTGAAACTCATCGAACGATCGAGTAGAGTTGTACAACAATCCAACACCTCGAAATGGCAACAAAACACCTAAAAACAAGACAAACTTTAAGAATGTATGCCCGATAAAAAAGTCTAGTAGTAATCCATATCCTATTGCAAATGCAACGAATCCAATCAGGTAAAAAAGAAAAATAACTAACTCTTGATTTTCACTGATATTCTTCTCTCCAGTATGTAACAAATGAAAAATAACCTTACCCGACGCATCATAAATGGGAGCGCCATCGTTAGACTCTATGTTTACATATACATCGGAGGGCAGGTAGAGGTCGTTAACAAGTTGGTTCTTTAAATGCCTGTTCTCATAGGCATATTTACTCTTCACCATCAAGCTTGAGAGAACAGTATATGTCCCAATCGAAGTTGATTTAATGAAATAAAACCCATTACTCAATTGATAGAATCCAGAAGGCCAGTTTTGTTCAATAATAGGTCCTACATCAAGTGAGTTGTTCGACCAATACATCAACGAATCATCTTGTACAAGGTAATGTTCTATTGCATCAGAAGGGTTAGTCTTATTCCAAATTTCTTCCAATGGGGTTTCCTCCACTTCTCCTACAAATTGATTATGATTGGCTAACAG
>JALQTG010000262.1 GCA_023264075.1 Crocinitomicaceae bacterium | reverse complement strand
TACTTTAATATCTTCTTTCAAAAATGTCGTATATGGAAGCGTCTCATCGCGCAATTCGGTGTTTGAAAAATCATAATTACTACATACAAAAGGAAAGTTCGCATATCGTTTAGCATTTAGAAAACCATCGAGTCCGATGTCGAAATCATGATTTCCCATTGTGGCGCAATCGTAGCCAAGCATCGACATCAATTTCATTTCCAAGGTTCCGTTAAACTTATTAAAATAGGGCGTTCCTTGAAAAATATCTCCTGCATCAAAAAGCAATACGTTCTTTTCTTCTCTGCGGATCTGTTGAATGAGTGAATGTCGAAGAGCAACCCCCCCTCTTCCTGGATAAGTCGCATGAGTTACTGGAAACGTCTCAATATTCGAATGGGTATCATTCGTATGCAGAATGGTGATTTTCCGAAGCGAATCCGGTCTTTTAGGATAAGCCAATACCGAAGGACTCAAGGCTACCCCTGCCCCTAAAACGGCACTCTGTTGTAGAAATTTTCTTCGTTCCATTATTCCTGCGTTTCAAATCTAATACGCCCATTCACCAAAGGAACTATGGTATCTGTCGCTTCAACATATTCAATGATGATGTCTCTCAACAATTTAGGATGGTCTATTTTAGAAATCGGATGCTTAAAAAAGTCCATATTATCACCTCCCAGCGCTAAATAGTTACTCGTAACAACAGTGACCACCTCCTGTGCACCAATGCCGATGAGCTGAGAATTCGCTACTTCAAATCCTGCGATAGGTTCGCCGCCTGATTCCTTTAAATAAGCTGATATTTCTTCCAGCACTGACCGATTCAATTTCAGAACAACTAATGTATTATCGAACGGCATCAATTTATAGATATCCCCAATAGTAATAGGACCTGCACTAATCGGAGAACGAAGTCCACCATGATTCAAGATACATAAGGGGTGCTCTGATTCATCTACAAGTTCATGATCCAATGCGTATTGAAGAGATAAATCAGCTAATAAATTCCCAAGTGCTCCCTCAGGACGTGCACGCTCAAAATTAGCAGTTGCAAAACCAATCACTCGATTCATCTCCAATTCTAAAGAGTCTCCGTAAGGGGCAACAAAAGCCTCTACTTCTTTAGATGGTTGAACATGGTTATTCGATACTACTATTTCACTACGATGGACGTATCTTTTGGAAACAGAAGAGCAGGCCCAAAGACCTGCTCCAATGATTATAAAGATACCGTAACCAATACTCTTCATTGATACAACTTATTGTACAATCAACTTACGTTGTGCATTTCCTGTAGCTGTAGCCACGTTCACAATGTAGGTTCCAGCGGTCAAATCTGTAGTAATAACCTCTACAAGGTTAGCAGCAGAAGACGACACATACACCTGCCGTCCTGTCATATCAGTAATTGATAAACGCTCTATCACTTGTCCATTCACTTGAACATAAACGATATCATCCGATGGATTTGGGAATACAACTAGCTGGTTGTCAATATCATTCTCGCTAACAGATAATTGGCATCCATCCGCATCATAACTCATGTTTGAGAAATCAATGTAACATGCAAAATCCACACTATCAATGAACGGATTTCTGTTCCCTTGCGTATCAAAAATTAATTCATGACGTGCAATTTCATAAGAGTCAGGAAGATCACCAAAATGCCATGACTTAAGCACCTCTTGACTTTGCAGAATTGAAGATTGATTAAAGTTAGGAGGTAATTGCCAGCTATATCCTCCTTCATTATTGTAGGCAACAGCCATATAGAACATAGCGCGTGCTGCATTTCCTTTGTTAGCGTCTCTTGGCTCGTATAATAAAGCCCCATTTGGTCCATATCCAACAGATCCTTCCAAGTAATTGTACACTGTATTTCCAGTAATCTCTCCTAATGGAAGGTTGCTACGTGGAGTATTTGCCTTCGTTAAATTCGCAGGATACAAGTTATGATAGTCTGTATATTCTGGTTGCTCTGGGTTATCAGCTGGGAAAGTTGCCATCCATGAATGTGCATAAGTATGCTCACGGGAGTAACCTGTAGCCGTCCAATCAAAAGGACCTGCAAATACAAATCGTTCCCCGGAGTAGGCACACTCAACTACAGACTCACCGTTAATCGTATCGCGAATTTCAAATTGATCCATCATTATTGTCTTGTACAAGAAATACGAATAAAATTGATGTGGATTAATTAATGCTGTCAAATCATCTATGAGCGTTGCAGAAGAGGTACTAATTCCGTTATAATAGGTGCCAATGTTACTGCCCGTAGAAGTTACATTGTTGGAAACAACCTGACCCTCAGCGTAATTCACATAGTTACCAAAACCATTGTATGCATATACTGCAAAATGGTAATTTTTATTCGCTCGGATTCCACGAGGAGTAAAAGAAGTTCCTGGACCAACATAAGCTACTTGTCCATCTCCTACAAGATCCCCTCTTAAGTATTCAACCCCGTCGGTAGGTGCAGATGATGGAGCACTACCTTCTTTCCATACTACTAAGTAGTTTTCTGCATCCGCCGAGGGCGAATAACTAGCACTCAAAGTATATGCTTTTACATTAGAAAATGTCAATGCTGCTGCTCCTGAACTTGGCTCAGTAGCTAAACCGTCGTTCCCAATCGCATATAAGTTCAATGTAAAAATAGGTACATCTGGATCATCCGACTCTATTGACAATACTGCTAAACGCGAACCATTCCCTTGTGCATTAAATGTAATCTCATTATTGGTTTGGCTAAAACCAGCGATAGCTCCAGGTGCAATATTTGCAGAAAAATCCCCGGAGGAAGGGCCTGTTATCATGAAATTTGAAACAGTTAAGTTATTTGTACCAATGTTCTTAACTGTTAATGGTGTTGTAGTCGTTGTACCAATAAATGCAGTACTTCCATTCAACATACTTACACCGTTTACCTCCACATCAATTTTTTTGTCGGGTGCCGCATATGGAAAGATATCGTTAACATCTCTTGGGATGACTTGATAGGTTGCATTGAATTGACTATGCAAAGCTACAAGCGATTGAGGTCCAGAAGGGATTGGCGTTCCAACCAAGTTAGTTCCAGAGTAAACACGTAACTGCCCTGTATTCGTTCCGTCCGTAAAGTTATAGTTGGTATTTCCAGCAAATGTACCCCCAGCATCCGGGAAAGTAACATTGTCAAACTGCACCAAACGTCCTTCAAACGTTTCACCCATGTTCGCAATGGAAATTACCCAGGGAGCTACTTCTGAACCAACACCTTCATCCGTCCAGGAATTAATTGGGTCAATTTCTAAAAGTCCATTAAAATCCTTAATTACACCAGTTACAGTAACAGAGTCACCTCGTCCAACACTGTTAATTGTTGCACCATAAACAGGTAAGCCTCCCGTTTCATCTTGGATGTAACGAATAGGACCTAATTCTCCTGCATTGGAGGACACTCCTTTTATAGTTACTGTTTGCCCTACAGAAAAGTTCTGACGTGCATCATTTATGTTCGTTTGTGCGACTGCTACCGAAGCAAACAGCACACTTAAAATAATTAATCCTTTTTTCATTTATCTTGTATTAAACCTATTTTAAAATTCAAATCCTACGGAAAAGTTAAATCGGAGTCCTTGTCCAAAAAACACCCCAGAAGAAGTAGCGTCAAACGCACTTCCATTTTGGTTGTTTCGCGCATCAGAAATATACATCACGTTGGTTGCATTGAACAAGTTTGCCTTAAAATTAAGGTTTGATTTATCCATTTTGTAACGATAACCAGCACTAATATCAATTAAACCGTAACCCGTTCCAAAAAAATTATTAAACGCATTATGTGAATCATTAAAATTGTAATTCGTTATTCTCCAAGACTCACGACCGCCATTTCCATTAGCCACATTCAAACTGAACGGATCAAAATCACTGTAGTATCGGTCGAAATAAGTATATCGAACACGCAAGTATGCATTCTTCACAAATTCATACCTTACAGAAGCGGAGAAGGTTGTTTGTGCTGCGTCACCTACGTGTACCCCACGTGCATCAAACTCAAACTGAGTACCTACAACATCAATTATCTCACTCGACTGCCAGGTCCAATCCCCAATTGAAATCATTCCTTCCAACGAAACTCGCTTGTGAATCTTATAAACTCCGTCAAATTCTATCCCCATGTGTAAGGCATCCATTCCGTTGACATTCGCCCGGATAAATTGAGTCGGATCTTGAGGATCAGGAACAGCCACCCCGAATGGGAAAGGCTTATTTTGCCAATACGTAAAGTAACTGTTCACATTAAAACTAAATTTCTTTGAACGGTACCCATACCCCATTTCAAAGGCATAAATGTTCTCATTTAATATTTCAGCAAAATATTCGTTGGTATTGTTATCAATTACATTGCTGAATTGAGGAGTTCTTGATAAGTACCCCAAATTCACAAAAATATTGGAGCGTTCCGTGACATTAAAGTTGGCACCTGATTTAATCGTAAATCCAGGAATCCATTTGTATTCCGTTTGGTTATATTGCAATTCAGGAGAATCATTGTTATATGTTCTTCCATCAATCGTTAAAGTGTCAGTGGCACCAATATAATAAATCGAATCGTTCAAATGCAACTCCTTTTTCTCATGATAATCAATTCCTTTATATCCATTAACAACAGAGGATAAATTCACGAAAGCAGACCATCTTCCCTTGGAATATTCCGCTTGACCAAATCCACCGGCCCACTGAACGATTGCGTCGCGGTGGTTATGGTAGGGCTGCCATCCTACTTTATCCCCTACTACTTTCATGGCATTTGGATCATTTTGATCTTGGTTATTTACCCAATAATCACCTCCCAACAAATCACGCAACTCAGTGTAATGCTCACCTACATAATAGCGATAATCCAATCCTCCTGAAAAATTCCATACTTCATTCATTTTATAATCGAACTGAGTCACTCCGCCTATCCACATGTGATTATTGACAGAAGCTGTAAGTACTTGAGAGGATTTTAATAAAGTTGGATGATATGCCGGATCAGCTGTTGAATATTCCTGTCCAAATAATAATTTCACTTGGTTCGCACGGATTATCTCGTCCCAATCAACCAAACCTTCTTCATCTCGTATAATCGCTCCAGAATTGCGCAAACGCTCTCCTCCACCTCGACCAATAGAAAGGTAAGCCATTGTTGACCAAGAAAGACGCTCATTGATTTTCCAAAAATCTTTGATTGTAATCTGTGGCTTGTGATAATAGTTTCGACGTTCAGCACGCACCTCACGATTTCCATTCTCATCTGTTTGATATCCCCAGTGTTGATTGTGTCTAATCCCGAAATCAACATTTTGGGCGGTGTCTGAAACAGCTACTCCTTGATTTCTAGCAAAATCTGAATTCCAATATTCTAAGGGTTGATTAAAACTACGTTGTCCATGCTCTTGAGGTGCTCCAAATGCACTTACTGAAAGCAAGTGGTTCCCCATTTGTGTTTGCACTTTTAAATAGTAGAATGCACCACGCGTAAAGAGACCATCAACCCATCCATCACCTTCCTTGTAGGAACCAGAAAATAATACTCCCCATCCATTCTTAAGCTGTCCAGATTTATATGATAACGAAGTGCGTAAAAAATTTCCAGCACCGTATTCCTGATTCAATTTAATTTGACGTTTCCCTCCGGTAGGTTGTGTGATGATGTTCATTGTTCCACCCACAGAAGGCATAGCCAATTTAGTTGCTCCTAATCCACGTTGTACTTGTATCTGATTCGTGATTTGATCCAATCCAAACCAGTTACTCCAATATACCCAACCATTTTCCATGTCATTAACAGGAACACCATCAATCATCACCCCTACGTTTCGTTGGTTAAACCCACGTATGGTGATTCGCGCATCTCCATCACCCCCACCTTGCTGGGTGGCATGAACTCCTGGTGTAGAGTTTAGTAACATGGGTAATTCCTGAGAACCCAACTGCTCATTAATATCTTGAGCGGTCAAACGACTCACAGCCACAGGCGTCTTACGATCAATTGCCAATTGTCCAACTACTTCAACCTCTTCCATTTCTTGGGTATTTCCCAATGAAAAATCTTGATTCACAGAAGACTGACTAATCGTTACATACATCGTGAGCGTGTCGTAGAGCATCATCGATACACGCACTTTGTAATCACCATAAGGCAGACCACTAATGGTATAAGAACCATCAAAATCAGCCTTTGCTCTAAACTCGTCTGAAATATAGATATAGGCACCGATTACCGCTT
>JALQTG010000076.1 GCA_023264075.1 Crocinitomicaceae bacterium | reverse complement strand
TGTGAATAGCGCAGATGAAATGATGAATGCACTTGCATTACGTCCTACGGCAATTCAAACAGATAATATTCCAATGGTTCAATTCTTTCGTGAATTACCACGGCGCGGTCAGGTTGTTGAAACTGCGACTTATTCTAGTTCTGACACATTATCGGACTTTTTCATACTGATGGATTTCAATAAAAATATTGAGGAAAATCAACTGCTAGAGGTGAATTTTGGACAAAACAATATGGAGGGTATACACTTGGTATTTTCATCAACCAATCAATTTGGAGAAGGCACAAAATGGAAATCGGTCCCAATACATGATTCAACTCATTACTTTTTCCTAGGTAAGCTTGAACATGAGCTTCTTGGTTCAAAAAATTACAAAATTTATTTGTGGAACCCCAATGGTGGGTTTACGCATTTTCGGCAGGACATAACACTCCGCACCATTAATAATACTGTGAAGTAGAGAAATTCAGTTCCTTGTTAAGTGCAGTGTTACTATTGTTACAGATAGTAGTTGATGCTTAGTCTATATTAGCAAAAAAATTAAAGCTATGAGCAAACACATTTCTATACTAATTATTGGCGGTGGTACAGGCGGAATTATGCTGGCTTCTCGCTTGCTGAAGGAGAGTGATCAATTGAATGTAGGTATAATTGAGCCTTCGGATGTACACTATTATCAGCCTGCTTGGACACTAGTTGGAGCTGGAACGTATGACTATGATAAGACAAAACGTCCGATGAAGGATTATATTCCAAAAGGGACCAATTGGATTAAGGATAAAGCAACAGCGATATTACCAAAGGAAAAAACGGTAGAGACAGTGAGCAGTGGAAGCTTTACGTATGATTATCTTGTTGTTGCACCTGGATTAGCATATGATCTCGATTTGGTTCCCGGTTTAAAAGAGGGGCTTGATAAAGGAAATGTGATCAGCATCTACACGGATCCTAAAAAAGCGTGGAGTGCCATTTCATCCTTTAAAGGAGGAACAGCGCTATTCACTCAGCCTACTACGCCAATTAAATGTGGTGGGGCACCTCAAAAAATTATGTACCTAGCAGAAGCTCATTTTAAAAAGAGCGGTGTAAAAAAGGATACGAAAATAGTATTCGCAACAAACGGAGGGGTAATTTTTGGCGTGAAACCAATAAAAGAGACCCTTATGAAAGTTGTTGACCGAAAGGGGGTACATGTAAAATTTGGACGTAACTTAGTAAAGATTGATGCGGAAAAAAATATTGCTTGGTATCGCCTAGGAGATAATCAATCAGAATACAACCCTGTTGATTTGCCACTGGAAAAAGAAGGAGACCTAGTAGGTATACCGTATGACTTATTACATACAGCACCACCGTCAATCGCACCGAAATTTTTGCAAGCTTCGGGTCTCTTAAACGAAGGTGGATGGTTGAACGTGGATATTCATTCATTGCAGCATACGCAGTATCCAGAAATTTTCGGGTTAGGAGATGTTGCGGCACTTCCTACAGCTAAAACGGGAGCAGCTATACGGAAACAAGTGCCCGTTGTAATGGATAACATTCTAAAATTAATGAAAGGAGCAGAGGCAAGTAATTATGGTTATAATGGCTATTCATCTTGCCCATTGGTAACAGAATACGGAAAAATGGTGTTAGCAGAGTTTGACTATGATAGCAACTTTATTCCGGATCCGAAGTTAAAAAGAATGCTAGTTTTCGATTCTTCAAAAGAGCATTGGAGACTATGGACGTTTAAAAAATATGGATTGCCCTACCTCTACTGGAACTATATGTTAAAAGGAAAAGACGTTTAAGGCGCTAGTAAATGGAAAATATAGATTTTGCTCGAATGCAGATGGCCCTTAGTTTAGGGTTTCATATTGTGTTTGCTGCAGTAGGAATGGTGATGCCCTTTTTTATGATTGTGGCACATCGAAAATGGTTGAACACCAAGGACGAAACCTATTTGAGGCTAACGAAGGCATGGCAGAAGGGAGTTGCCATATTTTTTATAATTGGCGCCGTTTCTGGGACTGCACTTTCTTTTCAGTTGGGATTGTTATGGCCTGAATTCATGAAACACGCTGGTCCTATAATTGGGATGCCCTTTTCGCTTGAAGGGGCTGCATTTTTTGTAGAAGCACTTGCGTTTGGGTTTTACCTCTACGGTTGGGGGAGATTGAAGCCAAATTTTCATTGGTTTACTGGGGTAATCATTGGAATATCTGGAGTTGCTTCAGGAATTTTGGTTGTAGCAGCTAACGGTTGGATGAATGCCCCTTCTGGTTTTGATTTCGTGGATGGGGAATTTATAAATGTTGATCCGATGGCTGCGTTATTGAATCCGGGCTGGTTTACTCAAGCGTTGCATATGACATTGGCAGCATTTACGGCTACAGGGTTCGCTGTTGCTGGTGTTCATGCGGTACAAATTGCTCGAAAAAAGAATGTGGAACTCCATAAAAAAGCATTCAAAATTGCAATTGTTTTCGGAGCTATTGCAGCGTTACTTCAACCAATAAGTGGAGATCTTTCGGCAAAGGATATTGCAGAGCGCCAACCTGTTAAACTCGCAGCTATGGAGGCGCATTTTGATACGGAGCGCGGAGCACCTTTATTTATTGGAGGAATAGTAGATGAAGAGAATCAAACGGTAAGCCATAAAATTGAAATTCCTAAGGCACTGTCCTTTCTTGCTTTTGGTGATTTTGATGCTGAGGTAAAAGGGTTAAACGACTTTCCAATAGAAGAACACCCACCTGTAGCGGTTGTGCATTATGCATTTCAGGTTATGGTGGGAATCGGCACCTTATTCATAGCTATTGGACTTTTAGCTCTCGTTGCACTAAGAAGGCGAAAGCTTCAAACACGCCATTGGTTTTGGTGGCTGTTTGCGATGATGACTCCCTTAGGTTTTATTGCCTTAGAAAGTGGATGGATTGTTACGGAAGTCGGTCGACAGCCATGGATTATTCA
>JALQTG010000051.1 GCA_023264075.1 Crocinitomicaceae bacterium | reverse complement strand
AAATGGATGAATTTAATTATTTGGACATTATGGATGATGCTGATTTAATGTTTGAATGGGTTAAGGACAATGCTGCAAATTATAATTTCGATACAACCAGAATAATCATAGGTGGTCATTCTAGAGGGACCATTGCAAGTTGGAGACTCGCTCAGAGTGGTGATCCAGGGATTAAGGGAATTTATTATGGAGATGCAACTGGTAACCTTGATGACGTAAACGCAGCCCTTGGCGACCTAGTGTCTTCACAATCTCCACCTATACGAATGTCATATACTCAAAATTTCACAACCAATGACGGTCAACATGACCCCAATGACGGTCAAATCATTATCGATCTCTACAACAACCTAGGCTTCAATTTAGAAGATGCTAAACTTCTGATTAACCAAGGGTATCCCTCTATGACTAATCTTGGTTTTTATGGAGACCTTCTTCCATTCTGTTTATATGTCATAAACTAATAATACCTCTAACAATATGTAAAAAGCATTAAAACGACTTTTTACATTTGATCGTTAACCAACCCAATGAAACAAAACCTCCTCCTTTTTTTCATCCTATCCATCCTAATGGCGTGCAATGGTCAACATGCCAACAGAAGTGTCTATAACAAGTCAACCGTTGCGGTTGGCGATACGGTTACTGAATTCAGCAATAGCATTTGGATTGTTTTTCAAGCAACAAACGGAGATTATTGGTTCGGTAGCGATACCGCTGGGGTTTATTGGTATGATGGCAACACACTCCTAAATTTCTCCACAAAGCAGGGTTTGAGTAGTAATCGTATAAGAGGGTTTCAAGAAGACGAGCAGGGGAATATCTATATCACCACCCTGGAAGGCATCAACAAATTTGATGGGAACAAATTTACTGCGCTTAACGTGATAAAAAGTACAACATCCGACGAAAATTGGAAATTGCAAGAAGGAGATTTATGGTTTAGCACCCTGGGGAAAAACGGAGAGAGAGGACCGTATCGCTATGATGGCGAACACCTCTATCAACTTCAATTTCCAAAACATGCCATGGAAGAGGAGTATTTCGAACAATTCCCCAATACGAGTTGGAGTCCTTATGATGTCTATAGTATTTACAAAGACCGTAAAGGTACCATGTGGTTCGGAACGTCCAATTTTGGTATTTGCCGCTTTGATGGAGCGTCAATCAGCTGGTTGTATGAAGATCACTTAACGAACACCCCAGAAGGAGGTTCCTTTGGTATTCGTGCTATGCTGGAAGATGCCAACGGTAAATTCTGGTTCTGTAATACGCGTTTTCGCTACAACATTTCACCCAATAGTACAACGGAGAGCGGACAAGCATTAATCAACTACGAAAGAGAAGAAGGTATTGACGGATTGAAAACCCCAAGAGGAAGAGATGCTATTTATTTCATGTCGGCAGTAAAAGATAAGGAAGGAAACCTATGGATGGCTACCTATGATCAAGGCGTCTGGCGCTATGATGGAAAAGAAGTCACACAATATCCTGTAAAAGAAGGCGCTAAAGACATCACCCTCTTTTCAATTTTTCAAGACAAAATAGGAGGATTGTGGTTGGGGTCGCATGAATCCGGTGTGTACAAATTTAACGGAACTTCCTTTGTAAAATTTCAGCTATGACCGCACACGATATTCTTACACTACTAAAAGCCAAAAGCAATCCTGAAAAGGCTGCATTTTTTCCGCGTTTCTTCAAAAGTTTACCGGGAGAATATGGAGAAGGCGATCGTTTTTTGGGCGTCACTGTTCCTGAGCAGCGCGCTATTGTTAAACAGGTGTACAAAGACATTTCGCTAAACGAATTATCGAAGTTACTCAAAAACGAATTTCACGAAGCACGGCTAACGGCAGTCTTGATTTTAGTGTTGAAGTTTGAGAAGAATAAGAACGCCGAAGAACGAAAAGAACTTGTTGATTTTTATTTGAATCACTTGGATTACGTCAACAACTGGGATATTGTAGACTCGTCGTGTTATAAAATTCTAGGGCCGTATTTAGTCGATAAGGATAGAAAACTGCTATATGATTTAGCGTATACGGATAAGCTATGGCACCAGCGCGTGGCTATGATAACTACCTTGCATTTTATCAAAAATGGCGATTTTAAAGACGCATTGGCGCTAGCAGAAATATTACTGCACCACGATCATGATTTAATCCATAAAGCAGTAGGTTGGATGCTCCGCGAAATCGGAAATAAAAACCATCAGGTAGAATTGGATTTTCTAGATATCCATTACCAAACGATGCCCCGAACAGCCCTGCGCTATGCCATAGAAAAATTCGAAGAACCACTAAGGAAACACTATCTGAAGAAGTAATCAAGAGTTTTAGAAATGGCCTAGCTCTTTTTGCTACTACCTCCTTCCAACGAGCTCTAACGTTTCTCGCCAGTCGTCTTCATAAACTATCGTTTATTCTTTGCAGTAATGGGAAAAAGTAGTTAAGAAGGTAAGTCGATTTCGGGAGATAGTATCCCTGCAGCTTACAACCTGCAACAATTTTTACTACCTTTAATTTCTATGTCGAAAGAAGCTCCACAACGCAAAATATTCACCCTGACAAAGCTAAACGAAGCGTTGGAGCGTCACTTTATGCAGGAGTTTGGCGTGAAAAGCTTTTGGGTAACTGCTGAGATCGTAAAGATTAACCAAAAAGGAGGAAACTATTATTTAGAACTTGCTGATTCTGTAAATGGTGTCAAAACAGCTCAAATGTCAGCATACATTTGGTCGATGCAGTTTCAAGAATTGTCCAAATCATTAGGCGAGGAGATTAAAACCATTCTAGTAGCTGGAAATAAGGTATTGTTTCAATTGAAAATTGAATTTCATAAAGTCTATGGCTTGAAGTTGAATATTGTCCATGTTGACCCGTCGTATAGTTACGGAGAAATCGAACGGATTAAGAAAGAAAATATAGAAATACTCAAGCGTGAAGGGTTATTTGGACTCCAAA
>JALQTG010000021.1 GCA_023264075.1 Crocinitomicaceae bacterium | reverse complement strand
TGCTACCCGAAAATCAGGATACAAGCTCCTTGGAGATGTTGATTTCGAAAAAGTAGCTCCTAAATGTTCCTACATTACCCCTGTGCCAGGTGGAGTAGGGCCGATGACCATTGCATCACTTATGATGAATACGTTGAAGGCGATGGAGTTGAAGTAAGGTGAGGAGTTCCGTGCGCAGAGCTTAGAACCTCGCGGCGCGGGACACGCTCCTTGGATTCTCACCTGGACAGCGATACTCAGCAATTTATTGATACTTCTCCCACAATTAAAAAACGTACACTAGCCCTAGTGATTTTTCCAAACGACGTTAGGAGAGAAGGAAAATTTTATCGAGGCCAGCAATTCATTGTAGAATTGACCAACTATCTTGATTGACTTATTGACAATATTATCGAATTGATTAATTATTTTAGCAATATGAAGTTAGAAATCACTCCTCGTAGTTTTGTGTCTGAGGATTTTCAAATTGAAAAATGGGAAGACGTTGAACATTACATCACGGATTTAGTGGCGCGTCCACTCGATACCCAAGCGAAATTTGAGCAATGGTTGAGCGATAAAAGCGAGTTGGAAGCTATTCTGGAAGAAAACTTGGCGTGGCGCTATATTCATATGACCATTGATACGCGGGATCAAGCAAAGGCAGAACGATATGCATTTTTTATTCGTGAGATTCAACCTAAGCTGGCGCCTTACGACGATCAATTGAATCGTAAAATGATGACTTCCCCGTTTGTAAATCATTTGACCGATTCGGCGTACGCTATCTATTTTCGAGGGGTGAATACCGCGTTAAAATTGTTTCGCGCTGAAAATATTCCGTTGCATGCCAAAATAGGTGAGAAGAGTCAAGAATTTGGCGCCATCGCTGGATCGCAATCTATTGAGCACGACGGGCATCAACTAACAATGCAGAAAGCAGGGGCTTTATTGCGTGAAAATGATGAAGCACTGCGCAAAACGATTTTTGAAAAAATGAATGTGCGCCGTGCCGAAGATAAAGAGAAGCTAGATGAGTTATATACAGAGTTGATTCATTTGCGACATCAAATTGCTGTTAATGCGGGTTTTGAGAATTACCGCGATTACAAATTCGAAGAACTCGGTCGCTTTGATTATACCAAGGAGGATTGTTTTGATTTTCATAGAGCGATTAAGGAAGAAATTGTCCCGATTGTAAAGGAGTTCTACGCCAAACAAGCGAAGCAACTAGGCAAGGATAAATTGAATCCTTGGGATACAGAGGTCGACCCTTTAGGGAGAGCACCGCTTAAACCATTTACTACAGGGGAAGATTTGTTGCAGAAGTCGATTCAGGTGTTTGACAAAGTTGACCCTTATTTCGGAGACTGTCTCCGAAAAATGGAAGAGATTAATCACCTTGATCTGGAATCCAAAGAGGGCAAATCGCCGGGTGGATATAATTATCCGCTATACGAAATCGGTATTCCGTTTATTTTTATGAATGCTGTTGGAACTCATCGTGACATGGTGACGATGTTACACGAAGGAGGTCATGCGGTACATTCATTCTTGAGTCGGGATTTGAAGTTGACAGGTTTTAAAACCTTGCCATCAGAAGTAGCCGAATTGGCTTCCATGAGTATGGAATTAATTACAATGGACTATTGGAACATCTTTTTCGAAAATGAAGAGGACGTGCACCGTGCAATTGAGGAGCAACTCGAAACGGTCTTAAAGATTTTGCCTTGGATTGCAACGATTGATGAATTTCAGCACTGGGTGTATGAACATCCAACTCATCCAGTGGAAGAGCGTCATGAGAAATGGATGAGCCTTCTTGAAGATTACGGAACGGGAATAGTTGATTGGTCGGGATATGAAGAATTTCAGCGCATCTCGTGGCAGCGTCAATTACATCTGTTTGAAGTTCCATTTTATTACATCGAATATGGAATGGCTCAACTCGGAGCGTTGTCCGTATGGAAAAATAGTAAAATAGATTTCAAAAACGCTGTAGACAATTATAAAAACGCATTAAAACTAGGATACACGAAATCTATACCAGAGATTTATAAAACTGCTGGGATTCGGTTTGATTTCAGTCAGATGAATGTGAAAGAATTGGCGGAGTTTATTAAGAAGGCATTGCCTTCGACTCACTAAATGTTACCTTCGGCTCCGCTCAGTCAACGCGTTCCTTTGAAATAAGCTCTACAGAAATTAAACGCTGACAGCGCGGAGTCGAAGGCCGTGTTTAATTTCTATATAACGTCGCTTTCACCGCTTTCACCAAGCGCTCAACGTTTGGCAATGCTTCGTCAATTAACGTGGGTGAGAATGCAAATGGTGTATCTGTTTGTGTTACACGCATTACTGGAGCATCTAGATAATCAAATGCATAGCGCTGAACGTGGTAGGCAATTTCAGATGAGATAGAAGCCAATGGCCATGATTCCTCAAGTACTACACAGCGGTTTGTTTTCTTGATGGATTCAACTACCGCAGGATAGTCAATCGGACGTATAGTACGTAAATCGATGATTTCACAAGAAATACCTTCTTTCTCCAAAACCGCTGCCGCCTCATGAGCTACTTTGATGATTTTGCCAAAAGTGATGATAGTGACGTCTTTTCCTTTTCGTTTGATATCGGCTACCCCAATCGGAATGATATACTCTCCCTCTGGAATCTCGCCTTTGTCACCGTACATTTTTTCAGACTCCAAGAAAACAACAGGGTCTTCATCCCGTATTGCAGCTTTTAAAAGTCCTTTCGCATCTGCTGGGTTGGAAGGTGTAATCACCTTTAACCCTGGCACGTGCGCATAAAACGCCTCGAAACTTTGTGAATGCGTTGCCGCTAATTGACCGGCAGTACCGTTTCCACCACGAAATACAATTGGACAGTGGTATTGACCTCCGGACATCTGTAACATTTTAGCAGCACTGTTAATGATTTGATCAGCTGCCAAGATAGCAAAGTTCCATGTCATGAACTCTACGATTGGACGAAGTCCGTTCATGGAAGCGCCAACGGCAATACCGGTAAATCCAAGTTCAGCAATCGGAGTATCAATTACACGTTTAGCCCCAAATTCATCCAGCATTCCCTGGCTCACTTTGTATGCTCCGTTGTATTCGGCAACTTCTTCTCCTAATAAAAATACGTTTTCGTCGCGACGCATTTCTTCCGACATCGCTTCTCTTAATGCTTCTCTAAACTGAACTGTTTTCATAATCTCAACATTACATGCTGCAAAACGCACTGCAACAAAATAGGCGGTCAAAACTAAGAAAAAATGAATTCAAGTGGGTCATTTTACAGAAATCTTTTTGGACTTTATTTCCTTCGAATCATGGATTTCTTGGGAGGACTATGTCGTACGAACTGAAAAATAGTACATTTACCATGAATCAATAAAACACGAAGTGCCATGGAAAATGAATTAATTGACGATTTTCAATCCGGAATAACACAGAGCCAAACAGATTCAAAGCAACGTGGAATTGTGAAAACCTTTGGCTGGATTAGTTTCGGTATAGCGATTTTCTATTTGTTCTCAGGTATGATTTCGTTGCTAACGACATCGGTAATGAGTTCTGTTTCTGGAATGGCAAGTGCTGCTGGAAATAATGAATTGGATTTTATCGGTCGCATCAGCGGAATGCAACAATTAAATGCCGGACTTACGGCAATTATCGCGTTACTCATCATTGTGAGTGCTGTAGGATTTGTTACGTTCAAAGAGTGGGGGAGAAAATTGTACATCGCTGGATGTATAGGTGCTCTAGTGGTAAATTTAATTGGGATTTACATTGCCATTTATTCGATGTCCATTGTCTCAGAAATGGCAAACTCAATAAACGGTATGTCGGATAAAGAAGCCGTGATTTTTGAGAATGTGATGGGTAGCTTCGGTTCGTTTTTCTCCATTATCGCCATTATCTTTTCGCTTATTCCATTGACATACTTAGTCATCAATATTTTTATTTCAGTAAACCCGAAAACAAAGGCGTTAATGAGTTGATATTGCCCTTTGTCTGCATTGTCGAATTGTCAAATTGTCCTATCTTTGAAGCATGAAAAAAATTCAAGGACTAATCGGTATACTCTTTTTGCTCTCTTCATGCGGAGAAGCGGTAACCAATGATGTAGAAAGCTTTTTTGCAGATTCATTAACTGGAAAGGAAAAAAGTGAATTGCGTTTATCTGAATTAGAAGGCTTACTTGCTGAACAACCCGATAATCAAGCACTATGGGTAGAGAAAGGATACATTTGTAAAGAACAGTATGATTTTGTCTGTGCGTTAGATGCTGGAGCAAAGGCTTACGCGATTGACTCTACCAATGTTGAAGCGCGGATGCTGTATGCGTGGACGCTCATGAATAAGCCGAATACACAATTAGTCGACATAGAACGGGCCAAAAAACACTATAAATATGTTTTGTCTGTGAAAGCCAATGATCCAGCTGTAATGGTGGAATTGGCCAATACATTTTCGTTGACGGGAGATTTTGAAACTGCATTTAAGTATGTCAATGATGCACTGCGTGTCGACGATAAATTTCGGGATGCATACGTCCTAAAGGGCTCAATGTACAAGACACAAGGAAACACGAAGTTTGCCTTGTCGTCATACCAAACTGCTGTGCAGGTTGACCCAGATTTCTTCATGGGACATTTGAATATTGGATGGTTGTTATCTGAGACGGAGGACCATGTTTTGGCCCTTGAGTATTACAAGAATGCCCTTGAGTTAGATCCTGAATCAATAAATGCCTACTACGGAGTGGCAAAGAGTTATCAAGATATGGGACAGTTTGATGAAGCACAAGCGTATTACCGTCAACTGCTTCAAGTTGACCCTGACTTTCATTACGCGTATTTTAACCAAGGGATTATTAAGCAATACTTTCAAGCTCAATTGGATAGTGCGGTGTATTATTATGACTTATCAACGTCTGTGCAGCCTGAATTTGTAAAAGGTTGGCACCAATTAGGTGAAGTGTATCTGAATCAAGGAAGAAAGCCTGATGCGGCACGAGTATTTTCGAAAGTATTAGAACTAAATCCGGACTACGAACCCACCCTTTTAGCGAAGGAGAAATTGCGTTAGATGTTGCGTAAACAGTTTGTTATTCAGGCAGTTGGGGAGTCGGTAATTCCCTTGTTAGGATTCTTCTGGTTTAATTGGGATCTTTATTTCATTGCACTATTTTACTTGTCGGATCTGCTGGTGACTGAGGTGTTCTATCAGTTGAAATTATCGAGAATCGCCCAGTTTCAAAAACAGTCAATTCCGCATTTACGGAGATTTCAATCCGCTGGTTTTGCATTAGCTATTCTCGGAATGTCACATGTCATGCTTCATATGATGTATCCCGAACTTTACTTTGGAAAAGAATTTATCGCTTTTTTAGCCTATGAAGAAGCGGGCATTCCAATTCCACAAGGGATTATTTTGTTGCCATTAGTGGTGCTTGGGAATTATCAACAATATAAGCTATTTTTTTTGGTTCCACAGCGATTTCGCGCCATTACCTGGCAGGTTCTCCTTTCCTCACGAAGAAGGGCATTAGTCTTAGCACTCGCAGCTCTGATTCTTTTTTCCGCTCTTCTGTGGAAAGTCATGTTACCCGAAATACTCGTGTTGTTAGCATTCGTAGTGGGTAAATTTTGGATTGACCTTCAACGCTCATTTAATTGAAAGTTGTGAACTTGGAATTCAGAACTTTGAATGGGAGAACTCTAAACTCTAAGTACTATACTCTAAACTCTAAAATCTGAACTCTAAATTCTGCATTCAAAACTCTAATGTCTCAAAAGAAAGCGTTACTTTCGTAAGAGGAATTTTATGAACGAGAAACAGCTCAAGATATGGTTGAATAAGCGGAAGTCGCATAAGACATCCCTCAATCATGACGCCTTACTTGCAGGAATTAGAAAAGGCGAAATTTCAGCCCTAAGTAGCGCGATAACACTGCTTGAAAGTTCCCGTTCCGAGGATCGATTGGTGACCAAACAGCTCATTACTTCCTGTCTTCCATTCGCTGGTAAATCCATTCGCGTGGGTATTACTGGTGTTCCTGGAGTAGGAAAGAGTACCTTTATAGAAGCTTTTGGATTACTTGCTGCGGATCAAGGTCGAAAAGTGGCGGTTCTAGCCATCGACCCGAGTTCAGAGAAAAGCGGCGGAAGTATCCTTGGGGATAAAACGCGTATGAATGCCTTGTCGCAACACCCCAACGTTTTTATTCGTCCATCAGCAGCAGGAGATTCGCTAGGTGGTGTAGCACGTAAAACCCGGGAATCGATCCTTTTATGTGAAGCGGCTGGCTTTGACTTGATTTTGATTGAAACAGTCGGTGTAGGACAGTCGGAAACGGCGGTGCATTCCATGGTAGACTTCTTTTTATTGCTCATGTTAGCTGGGGCTGGTGATGAATTGCAAGGTATTAAGCGCGGAATCATGGAGATGGCAGATACTTTGGTCATCACGAAAGCGGATGGAGATAATTTAACACGGGCGAAATTGGCGTGTCGGGAATATCAAAATGCCATGCACCTATTTCCTGCTAATGCGAACAACTGGATACCCAAGGCGTTAATATGTTCTGCATTGGAAAAGATGAATATTGATAAAGTGCTCGAAACCATTGAATCGTATATAAACCAAGTAAAAATCAACGGGCATTTCGACAAAGACCGTATGGCACAGGATAAATATTGGTTACATGAAACAATCCGTGAACAACTGATCAGCGATTTTTATCGTTTACCTGAAGTGAAAGCGCAGCTCAAAGAAGTAGAAGCTCAACTTACTTCGGGGAGAATATCTTCCTTCGATGCCGCGGAATATTTATTGTCATTGTACTATAATCAGAAATTATGAAAAACTACCTATACATTTTACTTTCAGTCTTAATGACTGCATGCGGTCAATCAACTTCTTCATCAACGGAGGAAGAAGAGAGCGCAGAACTGCCGACTCCAGAACAAGAATTGATAGCGCGTGTGCAAGCGGCGCATGGTGTGGATAACCTGGAAGGAAAAGAGGTGTCGTTTACGTTTCGCGACAAACAATATGTGCGCTATGTTTTTAATAATGCCTATGGTTACTCGCGATCTGGCCTGAATGAAAATGGCGAAATGGTCATTGATTCATGGCGTGGCGATGATTTTGAGCGTACAGTTAATGGGGTAACAGTTCAAGTCACAGAAAAAGATGCGAATGCTTTCAAGAGCTCAATTAATTCAGTGCTTTATTTTGCCCTGTTGCCAGCGTCGTTGACAGACCCTGCAGTGAATCACGAATTACTTGAGGGAACAAAGATCAAAGGGATTGAATATGCAAAAATAAAAGTCACCTTTGACGAAGAAGGTGGTGGTGAAGATCATCACGATATTTTTATCTATTGGTTAAATAAGGAAACGAATACAATGGACTACCTTGCCTACCAATATTTCACCAATGGTGGAGGTATTCGTTTTCGTGAGGCATACAATCCACGAACTGTAGGCGGTTTTCGTGTACAGGACTATTCCAATTTTGAACCGTCATCTGGGGTTGAGCTCATCGATATGGATAAAGCTTTTGAAATGGGGAGAATGGAATTGGTGTCAGATATTGTGCTCACCGATGTGAATATAAACTAATTCTCTCAAGGGTCCTTTAAGACTTTTCTTCGTATGCAAAAGAAATTCTACTCGAGCGTTGGATTAATCGTTTTACTTAATTTATTGGTAAAGCCGTTTTACCTATTTGGAATTGATGCACAAATACAGAATCAAGTCGGTGCTGCTGAGTATGGAATGTATTTCTCTCTCCTGAATTTTTCTTTTTTGTTCAATATGTTGCTCGACTTTGGGATTACCAACTATAACGCAAAGAATATAGCCGAGCATCCTGCTATTGTCCAACGTTATATCGGTTCAATCATCGGAGTGAAAATTGTCTTGGGATTACTTTACGCGGCTGTGACACTTGGTGCTGCACTGCTTTTGGGGTATAGTGATATTCAGATGGGGATACTAGGTACGTTGGTGCTCAATCAATTTTTAGCGGGACTAATTTTATATTTCAGAAGTAATTTCTCAGGACTTCATCTTTTTAAAGTGGATGCTGTATTGTCAGTGTTAGACCGAATTCTGCTGATCGCCATTTGTTTGGTGTTGCTTTATGGTGGACTTACAGAAAGGGCCTTTCGCATTGAATGGTTTGTTTTTGCTCAAACTGCAGCATATGGCACAACAGTGTTGGTAGGGTTCGTATTGTCTGTATGGAAAATCGGATTTTCGGGTATAAAAATAAAACGATTATATTCCATTGCGATGTTAAAGAAAAGCACGCCTTTTGCTTTGTTGATCTTACTAATGATGTTATACACACGGATTGATGCAGTCATGTTGGAGCGTTTGCTGCCCGACGGAAAATTTCAAGCTGGAATCTATGCACAAGGTTTTCGTTTGTTGGATGCAGCAAATATTTTTGGATTGCTCATAGCGGGTATTTTACTCCCTATGTTTGCGCGGTTAATAAAGCGTAAAGGGGAGATCGGAAAACTAGTGAAGTCAGCAACGGCATTGCTTATTGGTATTTCTCTCATAGTGGCAATAGCGTCAAGTTTCTTTGCAAATGACCTATTGGGATTGATTTACAGTCATCAGGTGGCAGAGACAACCATCGTTTTTCCATGGATCATTATGAGTTTTGTTCCTATCTGCGCGGCGTATGTGTTTGGTACCTTACTCACCGCAAGTGGACAGCTGCGCTTACTTAATCGGATTGCTTTGAGTGGAATAGGGATTAATGTTGTTTTGAATCTACTCCTTATCCCCACCTATAAAGCAGAAGGTGCGGCCATTGCCACATGTATTACGCAGGTTCTGGCAGGACTCGGACAGGTGCTTCTTGCAGCGCGGTTGTTTCGATTAAAATGGAATATTTCCTTAATTTCTCGGTTGATTGTGTTTGTAATTGCATTAACTGGTCTAGGACTTGCAAATCATTTTTTCCTAGAATTAAGAGGAATAATGGTGTTCATCCTCTTTGCTTTAATAGGAACGAGCTTACTTTTTCTCATGCGTATTATTCACGTGCGTGAGATTGCACACATCATGAAAGAGAAAATCTAATTAAGCCCGAATCTGACGTACATGATGGATCGGGTAAAATTCCTCAATCAATATGTTCTCCCAGCCAAAGTCCTCCATGTCCAAGGTGTACAAATTGCCATTCTCTGTTTGGTAACAAGAAAAGTTTTCGCTTAAACTCACATCTACACCTTTTGTATTTAATTTTGCGAACAATCGGTTCAAATCCGTTAAGTCCATCAATAATTTCGTATGAATCGCACTGGCGTTTTGCGTAACAACTGCATCTACTGTAACTTCTTGCTGTCCGTCTTCTACTATAATGTAGTTAATTTTTAGGGTGTCAAATAATGTGTTCATGTGCCTTATTTTTTATTGTTGATACAAATTTAAGGCAGTAGAACGTAATCTATTTACGTTTTAAGATGGTGACTGTAAGAATGATTTAAATTTTGGCTTTTTATTTTTTACTCCACTTTTCATTCTGGTGAACCAATTTTAACACAATTGAATTTTGTATGGTTCCAATCTGTACATTTACGTATTTAATTTTGCGTCAATTGGAGAGAAATGAATTGTTTTGGGCGGGAGTCTTCGATCAGATGGCGCAAGAAGACTATGTAGTTATTGATGACTTTTTGAAGGAGGAATTAGTGACCAAGGTGATGGATTATTTCCATCAACAAGAAGAGAAAGACGTTTTCCAAAAAGCAGCAATCGGTTCTGCTGGAAATGAACTTGTAATCAATGAAGTGCGAGGTGATTATACCTTCTGGCTGGAACAACACCGCGACTTAGAGCTCGCAGAGCTATTTGCAGCATTTGATGAAGTTAAAAGTTGGATTAATCGGTTATGCTTTTTATCCTTATCGGACTATGAGTTTCATCTTGCCCATTACCCAAAAGGATCCTTTTACAAGCGCCATTTAGACCAGTTTTCAGAGCGGAATAATCGTATGATTTCGATGATTATTTATTTGAATAAAGGCTGGAAGAATGGAGATGGTGGAGAATTACGCATTTATCCCGAAAATGCTGAGGCCATGAATGTTGAACCGTTATTTAACCGATGCGTTCTCTTCCGGAGTGATACGTTAGAACATGAAGTGCTTACTGCTCATACAGATCGCCGAAGCGTTACAGGTTGGATGCTTTATCAACCTTCAATTATCGCTGCAATTCGCCCTTAATGTGCGCGCAATATTTCTTTCTGTGCGTTCCAATAGTTCACAGCGGTGTAAATAACGAATGCCAGAATGACGGAAGAAAAGCTGAAGAACGTAAACGAGGAACTAATCATTATTCCCCCTTTAATCATGATGCCATCGATGATGAATTTTAACAAGATAAATGATGTGGCGGCCAAAACACTGATCAAGGCAAATACCTTAATGAAATATGCGATAATCGCTTGAATGATCGATTTCGGTGCATAACCAATACGCAATAAGGTTTTGATTTCATAAGCATTTTTTGACATCATTAATTGTGCATATTGAATCAGTACAAGACTCGCTAGAAAGACAGCAATGATACTAATGGCCATCACCACTCCAAAGAGTGTTCCAGCTACACTTTTCAATTTTCCCACAATCATGGATGATTCCTTGCTTTCTAAAGAGCGTTCTTCCATAAAGTTTTCAAAAGTACCGAAACTTCCTTCTTTCACGGAAATCATGAGTTGTGTAACCTTAGCTGGAACAGCTGTTGGAAAACGAAGATTTCCATATTCCATAAATGAACTGGGGACAAGAATCGCTGACACCTCACTGGTGAATCCAATAATTCGTGCAGCTTGATATTCTGAGCTGTTATCATTATATAACTTAAACTTAAACCCAATACTTTTTGCGAGCTCATCGGATACCTGTGGGAGCCCTTTTGCGCTGGCAAAGGTGTTCAGCATGACCAAAAATTCGCGAGGAAGAACTATGGGAACAAACTCATCTCCTTCAGACCATTTCCAAAGGGTTGAATCGAATTTTAAAAAATCAGAATTTACACTTTGAACAAATACGTCTGTGCGAAAATAGGGTACTAAATCACTGTCCGTTTGAAAAGAAACTCCAAAACTATTGCTCAAAATAGGCTCAACATGTTCGATGAATGGCTGTTGCTCTAAATGGTCAATTTCATTTTCTCCAAAATCTGTTTTAGCCAAATTGATTGTGTTGTAATTGGACACCTTTTTTTGGATGATAATGCTATTGCTTCCTAAAATCTCTTCCCCTTCTCCAAATTCATTCACACGAATGAGGTAGTGAATCGACGTAATTAGGAATGTGAATCCCAGGAAAGAGCCAACTACAGCAATAATTAACTGACTCTTTACCTGATTATTGAATAGTATTTTCTTTAACATAGGATCAGAGAT
>JALQTG010000194.1 GCA_023264075.1 Crocinitomicaceae bacterium | reverse complement strand
GAAACGTTTAAAATCCTGAACGCGACAGGGCAAACTGTAAAATCAGGTGATGCTTTTTCAAAAATCAACCTTCAGGCTATTCCTAGAGGGATATACTTCCTTCAGTTAAATAGTTCAGATGCTGTTTTAACGCGAAAATTCATTAAAAAATAATAATGTACAAACAAAAAAAGTGAGCATGATGCTCACTTTTTTTGTTTGTGATTCCCTCGATTTGGAAAAACGGAAGAGATAGCAATGCTTAAGTTATTGTATCAGGTACAATAAATATAATCAACATTAAAAATAATTGATAACGACAGAATTTTAACGGATAAGTCCTGAAATTACCATTTTTTTTCATGAAACCAAGTCATCTAAAATCATAAAATCAGTACATAAAGCTCGACAGTCTTCGTATAACATAATACCCAGCTGTCTTTTGTTTTAGGTTCAATGTGTGCGATATTTAATAGGTAGAGATAGAGTTAAACCTTTAATAAAACTCCCACTAAATTAATGTTATACAACCAATTATGAATCAAGCCAAAAAAATCTTCAAATCCTACTGATAAGCTCAATGAAAAAAGATAATTTAAGTAAATATGACAACTAACTTCGATTGGCTCGACTATTCCATTTTTATTACGTATGCAGCGCTTATACTCTTTATAGGTCTTTGGGTGTCACGTAATAAAAATGGGCAACAAAAAAGTGCTGAAGAATATTTTTTAGCCGGAAAAACACTTCCATGGTGGGCAATCGGAGCTTCGTTAATAGCAGCAAATATTTCAGCTGAACAGTTTATAGGTATGTCAGGTTCAGGCTATACCGTTGGCCTAGCTATTGCATCATATGAATGGATGGCTGCTATCACATTAATCATAGTAGGAAAATATTTTCTACCCATCTTCATAGAAAAGGGTATTTATACGATACCGGAGTTTGTCGAAAAAAGATACTCTACAAACCTTAAAACAATACTTGCTATATTTTGGATAGGATTATATGTCTTCGTGAACATCGCTTCGGTCCTATATTTAGGAGCACTTGCTTTGGAAACGATTCTAGATATTCCAATTGTTTATGGAGTAATAGGCTTAGCCTTCTTCGCAGCGGCATATTCACTTTATGGAGGCCTTGCATCTGTGGCATGGACAGATGTAATCCAAGTTATTTTCCTTGTTTTAGGAGGACTTATAACAACCTATTTGGCTTTGGATACCGTATCTGGAGGTCAAGGCTTCTTCGCAGGACTCGAAACTATATACGAAAGAACCCCAAGTAGCTTTCAAATGATTTTGGATAAGTCTAATCCTGAATACAAGAACCTTCCTGGAATAGCTGTTTTAGTTGGAGGAATGTGGGTTGCGAACTTATATTATTGGGGATTTAATCAATATATTATTCAACGTACGTTAGCAGCAAAATCACTTAAAGAATCTCAAAAAGGAATCTTGTTTGCTGCAATACTTAAATTATTTATACCGCTAATTGTTGTTATTCCTGGGATAGCAGCTTATGTAATTACGAATGACACAGAACTTATGGTTAGCCTAGGTGATATAGGGCAAAGTAATGTTCCAACGTCTGCCGAGGCTGATAAGGCCTATCCATGGTTATTACAACTGTTACCAACAGGATTAAAAGGACTTGCATTTGCTGCCCTTTCCGCTGCAATTGTTTCCTCTCTTGCTTCTATGCTTAATTCTACGTCTACTATTTTTACAATGGATATCTACAAACCATATTTCAACCCAGGAGCAAAAGACAAATCCTTGGTGAAATCTGGAAGAATTTCAGCACTTACCGCATTAGTAATTGGTGCAGTCATGGCGCCTTTACTAGGTGGAATTGACCAAGCATTCCAATTTATCCAAGAATATACAGGAATCGTGAGTCCCGGAATATTAGCGGTTTTCTTACTTGGATTATTTTACAAAAAAGCCACCAACAAAGCGGCTATAATCGGTGTTATTTTATCTATACCAATTGCCATGTATTTTAAAATTGGTTCCAAGCAATGGATAGATAGTTCTTTATTCTTAGATTTACCATTTCTACACCAAATGGGGCTAACCGCAGTATTAACTGCCATTATTATCATAATAATGAGTCACCTTCAAGATAAAGGTAGTGATGACAAAAAAGGAATTGAAATTAATAAAAGTACATTCAAAACATCCTCAGTATTTAACATTGGGTCCTTTGCAATTGTTATTTGTTTAGCGGCCCTTTATGCATTTTTCTGGAAATAATTTACCCCTAACATGAGAGATCTTATTACAAACTTTCCAAGTCAGATAGAAGAGTCAATAACTATTTCGAATGGAATCAAAATTGAACTAGATAGAACAATTACCAATATTATTATTTGTGGCCTTGGAGGCTCTGGTATTGGTGGTGAAATTGTTAAAACATGGTTCAAGAACTCTGCTTCACTTCCAATTGAGGTTTGTCACAGTTATGATTTGCCAAAGTATGCTTCAAAGACATCGCTAATTATTGCTTGCTCCTATTCAGGTAATACAGAAGAAACACTGTCAACATTAGACCAAGCAATACTGGTAAACGCTTATATTATTGGAATAACAAGCGGAGGAAAACTCGAAGGAATTATAACCGAAATTGGTATGCCCATCGTGAAAGTGCCAGGAGGTCTTCCTCCACGTTCAGCGCTCGCCTACCCACTTATCCAATTGGTTAAAGTATTAAGCTTGGTCTTATCATCAAGCGATAAAGTGATGACACATTTAACTACTTTTCCAGAATTTCTGCGGGCACATCAATCTGAAACAATACAGATTGCTGAAGAAATTTTATCCAATTCTGGATCAAATAATATCTTATTTTATTCTGAAGATCAATTTGAACCTGTCGGCCTGAGAGCATGTCAGCAAATGAATGAAAACAGTAAAGAACTCGCATTTAGGAATGTAATTCCCGAAATGAATCACAACGAGATAGTTGGTTGGGCCGAAGCTCCTGAAAATATTTTTACAGTATTCTTGCGTAGTAATTTAGAACATCCAAAAAACAGACACCGTATAGATATTACGCATGAGGTTATTTCTCAGAAAACAGCTAAACACATGACGATCCAAGCCGTAGGGGATAATTTAGTGCACCAAACGCTCTATTTTATTCACATTTTAGATTGGGTTTCTTTGATTCGAGCGGAACATAAAAAAATTGATGTGGAAGAAGTAAGAGTAATAGATTATCTCAAAAAACAATTAGCTCAAGGATAAAGGGTTAATCTCCCTAACCACTACAACCCCATTAATAACAAGTCAATATCCTTGTATTTCAGATCGAATACTTTACCAAGAATTTCGCTCGTGATGGTTCCTTTGTACATATACACACCGCTTCGGAATCCAGCGTCATGTTTAATTAGCTGCGCTACTCCTCCATTGTCTCCTGTTTTTAATAAAAGTGGAGAAAATATATTGGACAAAGCAAAAGACGCTGTTCTGCACACACGCGAAGCAACATTCGGAACGCAGTAATGAGTCACACCAAACTTTTCAAAAGTCGGTTTATCATGATTGGTGATTTCACTTGTTTCAAAGCACCCACCTTGATCAATGCTGATATCAATAATCACAGAACCTTGTTTCATATTTTGCACCATCTCTTCTGTTACGATACAGGGCGTCTTTCCAAAGGGAGAGCGCACAGCGCCTATCACAACGTCGGCACGCATGAGCGCCTTGGACAACACTTTTGGTTGAATAATCGAAGTATATATCCGTTGCCCAGTTGCGGTTTGCAAGCGTCTTAATTTACTCAATGAATTATCAAATACTTTTACAGAGCAACCAATTCCTAATGCACTTCGCACGGCATACTCGCCCACTGTTCCTGCACCCAAGACAACCACTTCTGCTGGCTGAACTCCTGCTATTCCGCCCAACATCACACCTTTTCCAGAAGAATAAGAACTCAAAATTTCTCCAGCAATCAAAATAGAAGTATTTCCCGCAATCTCGCCCATTGCCCGAACTACCGGAAAATGACCATCTTTATCACGAAAATAATCCCAAGCAATAGCTGTAACTTTCTTTTCCATGAGCTTTTGAAGAATCTTCTTCGGCTGCATCGTAATTTGTAATGCTGAAATCAATGTTTGATTCGACGTCATCATCTCTACTTCCTCTTCAATAGGAGGTGAAACTTTAAAAATAATATCACATTGAAAAACATCCTTTGGATCATACACAATTTCAGCTCCTGCCTCACTGTAATCACGGTCGGAAAAATTAGCGTACTGACCTGCTTTAGTTTCTACCTTAATTCGATGACCATTTGCTACCAGTAAGGAAACTGCCTCTGGGACTAAAGCCACTCGGTGCTCTTGAAAGGAAGTTTCTTTAGGAACGCCAATGTTCAAACTGCCTTTTTTACGAGAAATTTCCAACATTTCCTCTTGTGGAAGAAGTCGGCCTTCTTTCATCAGGTTTCTTATCAGTTCAGGATTTGTAATCATTTCTGTATGGTTAACATAACAAATTCACTTACGAGAGAAACAAAGAAAAGGTTATAGCTATTATGTAGAAATCTTGGTATCATTTAGTGAGGACTTCATTATTCGTAAACTTGGAAAAATAATACCTCTGAATCTCAACTAAAATAATCCACAATTGTTGGTATTTGATAACCTTGAATTGTTAATCCTGACTATTTTTGTAGCATGTCCGAAAATAAGGCGAAAATCGATGTTAAACTTGTTAAGCGTTTACTGCTCTATGCAAGACCTTACAAGCTATACTTAGCATTAGCCTTCCTTTTCACACTCGGTATTTCATTCACGGCGCCTTTGCGACCAAGTATTTTGGGAGATGTTGTCGACCAATTTATTGTTCAAACCAAAGAATTGGACAAGCTCCTTTTTTGGACACTAGTAGTCATTGGCTTACTTGTACTGGAGACCCTGTTCCAATTCTTCAACACCTACTTTGCTAATTTATTGGCGCAAAGCGTTATTCGAGATTTGCGGAAAAAGCTTTATGCGCACATGATTTCATTCAAGATGAAATATTTCGACAAGAATCCCATTGGATCTGTTGTGACTCGCATAGTATCTGACATGGAGGCAATTTCTGAAGTTTTTTCACAAGGCTTGGTAAACATGATGGGAGATATCATCGTATTGTTGACCATTCTTGTGTGGATGTTTATTACAGACCCCATTCTTTCTATTTTCATCTTAATACCTATACCGCTGCTTATTATAGCGACGCGCATTTTTGCACGTGCAATGAAGAAGGCATTTCAAAAAGAACGCGTTGAAGTAAACAAATTAAACACCTTCGTTCAAGAACGACTAACAGGCATGGCCATTTTGCAGCTTTTCAACCGCGGAAAAGTAGAGGAAAAACGCTTTGAGGAAATCAATAAGCGACATATGAATGCACACATCGATACAATTTGGGCGAACTCCATTTTCTTCCCTGTAGTTGAATTCCTGAGCTCTCTATCGATTGCCTTCTTAGTAGTTTATAGTGCCTATGCCGTTAGTGTCGAAACACAGATCACAGGAGAATCTACAGGAACGTTCGTTAAATATACGCTTTGGGTGCATATGCTGTATCGTCCAATTCGCCAGCTAGCGGATAAATTCAACGTTTTACAACGAGGAATGGTGCGTGCAGAAAGAGTTTTTGAGACGTTAGATACCGACCTACAGATTCAAAATAAAGGATCCATTAACTCCTGCAATTTTCAGCAAGAAATCGTATTTAAAGATGTATGGTTTGCCTACAATGAACCGGAATGGGTTTTGAAAAATATTAACCTTACTATAGCACCAAACACAACGGTTGCTTTTGTAGGTGCAACTGGCGCCGGGAAGTCATCTATCGTAAATTTACTTTCTCGTTTTTATGAATTTCAAAAAGGTTCTATTCACGTCGGCAGTGTCGACCTAAAAGAATTGGAATTGAGCTTTCTACGCAGAAATATTTCTATAGTTTTGCAGGACGTATTCTTATTTTCAGATACAATTCATAACAATATCACGCTTGGAGATACCTCCGTCACTCGTGAAAAAATAATTGAAGCGGCACGAGTAGTTGGCGCTCACGACTTTATAATGCGGTTGCCAAACAATTACGACTACCAAGTTGGAGAGCGTGGGGGTGTATTGTCGGTTGGCCAGCGCCAATTACTTGCATTCATTCGTGCCTACGTGTATAACCCTCACATTCTCATTTTAGACGAGGCAACGTCTAGTGTTGATAATGAAAGTGAAGAGTTAATTCAGCGTGCAACTGAAAAATTAACGGTCGGAAGGACGTCCATCGTGATAGCTCATAGGCTCTCGACTATCCAGAAAGCGAATAAAATTATTGTATTAGATAAAGGAGAAATAAAAGAACAAGGAACCCATCAGGAATTGCTTCATCAAAATGGATTCTACAAGAATCTCTACGAAAAGCAATTCATCGAAAAACTCTGAATTCTAAACTCTAAATTGAATAATATGTTGCGATTAAAGATTGGTGGAGTACCTGAACATTTTAATTTACCTTGGAAATTAGCCATTGAAGAGGGTCGTTTCCGTGAAAAAAATATTGATCTACATTGGGAGGATATAGCTGGCGGTACAGGACAGATGTTAAGGGGTTTAGAAAATGGATCGATTGACGTCGCAGTTTTATTAACAGAGGGTATTACGAAGTCCATTCTGGAAGGATTAGATGCGAAAATCATTCAGGTATATGTGATGAGCCCTTTGAGGTGGGGTATTCATGTTCCTCAGCAATCCAATATACATCAGAAAAGCGATTTAAAAAATCAGACTTTTGCCATCTCCAGAACAGGATCTGGATCACATTTAATGACGTACGTTTTAGCGAATCAAGAAGGCTGGGATACCAGAAGTCTTAAATTTAATGTGGTAGGAGATGTTTACGGAGGTTTATGGTCACTTGAAAATAATGAAGCTCAAGCTTTTTTGTGGGAAAAATTCACTACCAAGCCCCATGTAGATGCAGGGAAATGTAGAATTATAGATGAAGTAGTTACCCCTTGGCCATGTTTCTGTATCGCGGTACGTAAGGAAATTTATGACAACTACCTAGAAGTATTGAAAGATTTGTGCATGGTAGTCAACACCCGAGCAGCACAGCTAAAAAATGAAACAGACGCTATTGAAATTCTTTCATGGCGTTACAATCTTGCAGAGGAAGACGTAAAGCAATGGTTATCACAAACGGAGTGGAATTATACTGGAGCTGAACAACCAGAGGCATTTGCGTTGACAATAAATTATTTACTTGAGCTAGGATTAATCAACGTGGATCAAGCGAAAGATTATTCGGCTAAATTATTTTAGGAATATGGCGAAAATTAGCGATAAAAGAGGCGTACAACAATTCCTTCATCAAGTGAAAAGCTATGGACTGAAGAGAATTATTGTTTCTCCAGGTTCGCGCAATGCTCCTTTATCAATTTCATTTTCTCAATCATCTGAATTTGAGTGCATGGTAATTCCTGATGAACGTGCTGCAGCATTTTATGCCCTTGGAATGGCCGAACAACTCAATCAGCCAGTAGCAGTGGTTTGCACATCCGGTTCCGCTGTCCTCAATTATGCTCCTGCCGTTGCTGAAGCATTTTACCGATGTATTCCTTTAGTAGTAATTTCTGCCGATCGACCAGTTCAATGGATCGACCAAGGGGATGGTCAAACAATCCGCCAAGTTGGAGCGTTAAGCAATCATATTTTAGCAGAAACCTCCCTTCTCGAAGCGCTCGATTCCGGCGCAGAAGTTAAATTCAATCATACAGAAATTCAACGAGTTTTTGCCGCTTGCCTAGGTGCTCAAAAAGGTCCCATTCACATTAACTTCCCGTTTAGTGAACCATTATATGGAACTATAGAATCTTCGAATGTGAATGTCAACCAATTGGCGATCGAGCCTATAGAAGAGAAATCCAGATTATTGGACGAACATGAACTCGAGGAGATCATGCAGGTTTGGT